>NZ_CEVYAT010000072.1:0-7847 GCF_982402205.1 Parolsenella sp.
CCCGTAGCCTTTCTGTCCCAAACCGCAGGAAAAGTGGGACAGAAAGGCTACGGGCGCAAATGTCCCAGCTAGCCGTTGTACCTGCTGAGGAACTCGCGGGTGCGCTGCTGCGTGGGGTTGCCAAAGACCTGCTCGGGGGAGCCCTCTTCGACGACGGTGCCGCCGTCCATGAAGACCACGCGGTTTGCCACGTCGCGCGCAAAGGCCATCTCGTGCGTCACGATGACCATGGTCATGTTCTCTGCCGCGAGGTCCTTGATGACATTCAGCACCTCGCCGGTGAGCTCGGGGTCAAGGGCGCTCGTGGGCTCGTCGAAGAAGAGCATCCCGGGCCTCATCGCGAGCGCGCGGGCGATGCTCACGCGCTGTTGCTGGCCGCCGGAGAGCTGGCAGGGGACCTTGTCCTCGCATCCGGCGAGGCCCATCTTGGCGATGAGCTCGCGGGCCTGGGCCTCGACCTCGGCGTGGTCGCGACGCTGCACGTGGATGGGTGCGTCCATGATGTTCTTGAGCACGCTCATGTGCGGGAACAGGTTGTAGTTCTGGAACACCAGGCCAAAGCGCGAGCGTGCGCGGGCAAGCTCGGCGGGCTTGGCGTAGGCGGCGCGTCCTCCCTCGTTGGTGGCAACTGCGACGTCGCCAAACGAGAGGCTGCCGGCATCGAGGCGCTCGAGCAGCGTGGCGCAGCGCAGTAGCGTTGACTTGCCGCCGCCCGAGGGGCCGATGATGGCCACGACCTCGCCGCAGCTCACCTCGAGGTCAATGCCCTTGAGCACCTCGTTTTGCCCGAACGCCTTGCGGGCGCCCTCAATCTTCATCACGGGTTCCATGCCGTCTCGTTCCTCTCGTCCTTCTCGCCCTTATAGCGCGCCTAGTCGTGGTAGTAGTCGAGCCTCTTCTCGACGGCGCCCAGCGCCAGCTCGACGATGAAGTTGAAGACCCAGTACATGACGGCCGCGATGGCAAACGGCACCATGCTCACCTGCGAGGCCACGAGGGCCTTGGCGGTCGAGAACATCTCGGCCACGCCAATCGAGAAGGCGAGCGACGTGTCCTTTACGAGGGTGATGATCTCGTTGCCCATCGCGGGCAGGATCTTCTTGACCACCTGCGGAAGCACGATGCGCACGAAGGTCTGCGCGCTCGAGTAGCCCAACACCTCGGCCGCCTCGTACTGGCCGCGCGGAATCGACTGGATGCCCGAGCGATAGATCTCTGCGAAGTAGGCCGCGTAGTTCACGATGAACGCCACGACGCAGGCCTGCCACTTCGATGCGGGCGTGAGCTCGATGCCAAAGACGTAGAACGGCGCGAAGTAGATCGCGAACATCTGCAGCATGAGGGGCGTGCCGCGCAGCACCGAGATGAACGCGCGGGCAAGCCAGGCCAGCGGGCGGAAGCGGCTCATGCGCGCGAGGGCTACGGGGATGCCCAGGGGGATGGCTCCCACGAGGGTGAGGGCGAACAGCGCGAGCGTCGTGCCGAAGCCTTGGACGAGCATACCGGTCATCGTGGTAAGGTCCACGGGTGTCTCCTTAGGGGTGCCGCGGCCTGCGAAGGGGTGCGGGCCGCGGCATGTAGCGGGGTGGGTCAGGTGGCTGGTGAGGGCGCGCGCCCTTGGCTACTTGAGCAGCCAGTTCTCGTAGGAGATGCCGTAGCTGGCGTACTTCTCGCACAGGTCTGCGACGAAGCCGTCGGCGTCCATGGCCTTGAGGGTCTCGGTGACCTTGTCGGCGAGCTGCTGGGAGCCCTTCTTGAAGCCAACGGCGTAGCGCTCGCTCGAGAGGGCCTCGTCGAGCTGGGCGTAGGCGTCGGGCTTGGCGGCGAGCTGGTACTGGGCGATGGAGAGGTCGCAGGCGACGGCGTCGACGGCGCCGCTTTCGAGCTGCATGAACGCGGTGTTGTAGTCGCCGATGGTGTCGAGCGAGGCGAAGGTGGCGGCGAGGGTGGCCTGGTCGCCCTGCAGGACCTCGAGGGCGGCGGAGTCGGTCTGGGTGATGACGGCCTTGCCTGCGAGGTCGGCGAGCGAGGAGATGCCGGAGTCCTTCTTGACCACGACGACCTGGCCGTTCTTCATGTAGGGCTCGGAGAAGGTGTAGTCGTCCTCGCGGCCCTCCATGGTGAAGCCGTTCCAGATGCAGGTGATGGCGCCCGAGTTGAGCAGGGTGTCCTTGGCGTCCCAGTCGATGGGCTCGAGGTTGAGCTCCCAGGAGTTGCGCTTGCAGACCTCGCCGGCGAGGTCGATGTCGAAGCCGGTGAAGTTGCCGTCGTCGCCAACGAAGCCGTAGGGCGGGTAGGCCTGGTCGAAGCCGAGCGTGAGCTTGGTGATGTTGGCGGAGTCGTCGGTCGCGGCGGTGCTTGCGGCGGCGGTGGTGCTGGCTGCGCTGCCGGAGCCGCCGCAGCCAACGAGGCCGAGGCCGCAGGCGGCGGCGAGGCCGCCTGCGAGGGAGAGGAACTGGCGGCGGGAGATCTGGGCGTTGGCGTTCATGGGTCCTCCTTGGTGGTGGCAGGCGGCTGTGCCGTGCGAGCCACTTTAGTCTGCTAAAGTCGATGGCATCCACTTTAGCAAGATAAAGTGACGCGTGCAAGTTACGTGTTTGTTGCGCGGGCAACGGGGCGCAACTTGGGCGGCTGCGCGTATCGATCGACGGGCGCCGCGGGGCGGGCGCATGGTGGGCCGCGTGGGGCGCTGCGGGACGGCCGCTTGTACGTGGCGCAACGAAGTCGCTGTGCGGGCGTTGTTCAGAAGATAGTCGAACGCGTGATTTGAACTTTTCCTGCAGGAAGGCCCCCTCGGGGGCCTTTTCCTTTAGGATTGGATGGTAAGGATTCAAGAGGGGGCGCCACGCGTCATTGGCCTTGCACTTGCTGCCCATGCCTGGGTGGTGGCGCGAGGCCTTGTCATGTGGGCCCTACAGATGACCGCGCGCGGGTGCGCGGCGCGGCCGATATCCGAAGGAGAAATGTGCTCCAGTTCAAGAACTACGCACGCCCCGACACGGTCGAGGAGGCGTACGAGCTTGTCCGCAAGGGTCGCATGAACCGCATCATGGGAGGCGGCGTCTGGCTTCGCCTCCAGGACCGCCGCATCTCGACGGTCATCGACCTGTCCTCCTGCGGTCTCGACAAGATCGAGGAGACCGAGGACGCCTTCGTCATCGGGTCCATGGTGACCCTGCGCCAGCTTGAGTGCCATCAGGCCTTCAACGACGCCACCTGCCACGTCTTCGAGCGTGCCGTGCGCGACATCGTGGGCACCCAGATGCGCAACCTCGCCACCGTGGGCGGCTCCGTCTTTGGCCGCTTTGGCTTCTCCGACGTCCTCACCGCGCTGCTCGCCCTTGACACCGAGGTCGAGCTCGTGGGGGCCGGCACCGTTAGCCTCGCGACCTTTGCCCAGATGGGCTACGAGCGCGACGTCCTCGCTCACGTGATCGTGCGCAAACACGACTACCGCGCGAGCTTCCAGGTCGTGCGCCGCAGCGCCACCGACTTCCCGGTGCTCAACGTCTGCGCCGCCGAGTGGGACGGCTGGCACGTGGCCGTGGGCGCTCGCCCCACCCGTGCCCGCCTCGTCGAGGGCACCGCGCTGGGCCTTCCCGTCACCTTCACCGCCGAGGAGCTCGATGCCGCCTGCGAGCGCCTGGCCCAGCTGCCCTTCTCGGGCAACATGCGCGGCTCGGAGCGCTACCGCCGCCACCTCGCTCGCGAGCTGGGGCGCCGCGCCATCTACCAGGCCGCGGGTCTCGAGCCGCCCTCTCCGGACCCTGTGGCGTCCGCGCCCCGCACCGTCTGCGCGCACACGCTCGAAACCCCTGACCAGGCCTCGGAGGGAGGCGACCCCGCATGCTCGTAAGCTTCTTCATCAACGATGAGTACGTCTCCGAGGACGTCCGCCCCGACATGCGCCTGCTCGACTTCCTGCGCATGCGTGGCCTCAAGAGCGTCAAGTGCGGCTGCGAGACCACCAACTGCGGCCTGTGCACCGTCTGGCTCGACGACGTCCCGGTGCTGTCGTGCGCCGTGCTCATGTGCCGCGTGGGCGGCCGCCGCGTCACCACGCTCGAGGGCCTAATCGCCGAGTCGGCCGAGTTTGCCACCTGCATGGCCGAGGAGGGCGCCGAGCAGTGCGGCTTCTGCTCGCCGGGCCTCATCATGAACGTGCTTGCCCTCAAGCGCGACAACCCCGACGCCTCCGACGAGGAGATTCGTCGCGTGCTGTCGGGCAATCTCTGCCGCTGCACGGGCTACTCGAGCCAGATGCGCGCCGTGCGCCGCTTCCTGGGCCGCGCGACCGTGGCCGAGGGTGGCGTCGCCCACGCCTCGGTGGCCTCCGTGCCCGCCCCCGGCGACAGGCTCGCCGCCCGCATCGCCGCAGACGAGAGCGCCGAGGAGGTGCGCGCATGAGCACCATCTCGAACTTCATCGCCCCCGACGAGCGCGCTGGCGAGCTCGCGTGCGTCTCGCACGCCGTGGTCAAGAAGGACGCCCGAGGCCTGCTCCAGGGCCGCGCCGTCTACACCAATGACCTCGCCCCGCGCGACTCCTACATCGTGAGCCTGCTGCGCTCGCCCCACGCCCACGCTCGCATCCGCTCGATCGACACGCACAAGGCCGAGCGCATCGACGGCATCGTGGCCATCTACACCTACGAGGACGTGCCCCACGAGCGCTTCACCCTCGCGGGCCAGTCCTTCCGCGAGATGAGCCCCTACGATACCCTCATCCTCGACAGCACCGTGCGCTACATCGGCGACGAGGTGGCCATCGTGGTGGGCACCGACGAGCGCGCCATCGCCGCGGCCAAGCGCCTCATCAAGGTCGACTACGAGGTGCTGCCTGCGGTGACCGACTTCACCCAGGCGCTCGACAACCCCGTGGTGGTGCACGACGAGGACGACATCCGCGCTCACATCCCCATGGGCGAGGACTTCTCGCGCAACCTCATCTGCCACGAGGTGTCCGAGGTGGGCGACCTTGATTCGGCCTTCGCCGCCTCCGACGTCATCATCGAGCACGACTACGAGACCCAGGCGGCCCAGCAGTCGATGATGGAGCCGTTCTCCTGCTACGCCTACACCGACGCCCAGGACCGCGTGTGCGTGGTCTCCTCGACGCAGGTGCCGTTCCACATCCGCCGTCAGGTGGCCACCGCCCTGCAGATTCCGCAGAGCCGCGTGCGCGTCACCAAGCCGCGCGTGGGTGGCGGCTTTGGCGCCAAACAGACCGGCTGCAACGAAATCTACGCGGCCTTCGCCGCCTTCAAGCTGGGCCACCCCTGCAAGTGCATCTACACGCGCGAGGAAACGATGGCCTGCGCCAACACGCGCCACAAGATGCGCATGCACGTGAGGCTGGGCGCCAAGTCCGACGGCACGATCATGGCCATCGACCTCGACGTCCTCTCCGACGCCGGCGCCTACGGCTACCACGCGCCCACCACGGTGGGCCTCGCCGGCCACAAGTCGCTGCCCATCTACAACCACGCCCGCGCGAGCCGCTTCTCCTACGACGTGGTCTACACCAACGCGACGCCCGGTGGCGCCTTCCGCGGCTACGGTGCCACGCAGGGCCAGTTTGCCGTGGAGAGCGCGGTGAACGAGCTGGCCGACAAGCTGGGCATCGATCCCTGCGAGCTGCGCCTGGCAAACATCGTGCACGAGGGCGAGACGTGTCCGCAGTACTACAACGAGGTACTGCGCAGCTGCCGCCTCGACGACTGCATCGCCCGCGCCAAGGAGATGATCGGCTGGGACGACAAGCCCCTCGCCCGCGACCTGGGCGACCGCGTGCGCGCCCTGGGCGTGGCCCTCACGATGCAGGGCTCGGGTATCTCCAACGTCGACATCGGCAGCATCGACATCCGCCTCGAGGACGACGGCTTCTTCGTGCTGAACCTGGGCGCCACCGACGTGGGCACCGGCTGCGACACGATCATGGCGCAGTTCGCGGCCGAGGTGCTGGGCTGCAGCCCCACCCAGATCGTGGTGAACGGCGTCGACACCGACACCTCGCCCTATGACTGCGGCGCCTATGCCTCGTCGGGCACCTACGTTACCGGCATGGCCGCCGTGTCCGCCGCGACCAAGCTGCGCGAGAAGATCTGCGAGCAGGCCGCAAAGTTCATGGACGTTGCCCCCGAGCAGGTCGTCGTGGCCGACGGCCGCGTGTTCGTCGACGACGGCGCCGACGACGACGTGGTGACCGTGGGCCAGATCGCGTCGGGCAAGGTGCGCGAGATGACGCTCGGCGAGCTTGCGAACCGCTGCATTGGCATTGGCCTGCAGCCGGGCTACCTCTCGGCGCATGCCTCGAACTCGCAGCCCGTCTCGCCCCCGCCGTTCATGTGCGGCATCGCCGAGGTCGACGTCGACAAGGCGACGGGCGAGGTCACGGTGGTCGACTACGTGGCCGCGGTCGACTGCGGCACGGTTGCCAACGCCAACCTCGCGCGCGTGCAGGCCGAGGGCGGCATCGTGCAGGGCATTGGCATGGCGCTCACCGAGGACGTTCAGGTGGCGCCTGACGGGTTCCTCCGCACCCGCAACCTGATGCAGTACAAGATCCCGAGCCGCCTCGACGTGCCCGACATCCGCATCGACTTCTGCCCGAGCTACGAGCCCACGGGCCCGTTTGGCGCCAAGTCGATTGGCGAGGTCGTCATCAACACGCCGCTGGGTGCCGTCGCGAGCGCCGTGGCCCACGCCACCGGCAACTACGTGCGCACCCTGCCGATCACGCCCGAGAAGGCCCTCTTCGGCGAGGAGTAGGGCGGCCCGTTCGTGGCCCCTGCTCCGCTCATAGCCTGACCCAGGCGCCCGCACGGCCCCGTTGCCGTGCGGGCGCTCTTTATGTTGCGTGCTTCTCGGTGGGGGTATGACAAGGGCATGACAATGGGGGCATGACAGTGAGGACGTGCTTTCTGTCATATGAAAGCGCGTGATGGGGGTGGGTCTTTTGTCGCGCAAAAACGTGCCAGAAGACACGTCCCCCTGTCACGCTCGGCCGTTTGCGGGCATCGTGGTATGCGTTTTGCGGAGTGCATGCTAACGTTGTATCGTTTGCCACGAACGAAAGGACCAACGCATGAAGTACGACTTCACCTCTCACCTCGAGCGCCATGGCATGGACGCTGTCGCCGTCGACGGCCTGGGCGTGGGCCCCGCGCCCGACGCGCCCGCCGAGGGCTTTGACGCCATCCCCATGTGGGTGGCCGACATGAACTTCCCCACGGCGCCCACGATCACCGAGGCGATCATCAAGCGCGCGCAGCACCCGGCCTTTGGCTACTTTGACCCCACCGATGACTACTTTGGCTCGATCATCGACTGGCAGAAGACCCGCAACGGCGTCGAGGGCCTCACGCCCGAGTGCATCGGCTACGAGAACGGCGTGCTGGGCGGCGTGGTCTCGACCCTCAACAGCTTCATGGAGCCGGGCGACAAGGTCCTGCTCCACAGTCCCACCTACATCGGCTTCACCAAGTGCATCGAGGACAACGGCTTCAAGATCGTGCACTCGCCGCTCAAGCTCGACGAGGACGGCGTGTGGCGCATGGACTTCGAGGACATGGAGGCCAAGCTCGCCGAGGGCAACATCCACGCCGCCGTGTTCTGCTCGCCCCACAACCCCTGCGGCCGCGTGTGGGAGCGTTGGGAGATCGAGCGCGCCATGGAGCTCTACAAGAAGTACGACTGCGTGGTTGTCTCCGACGAGATCTGGAGCGACATCATTCTGCCGGGCCACAAGCACATCCCAACGCAGAGCGTCTCCGAGGACGCGCGCAGGCGCACCGTGGCCCTCTACGCCCCGTCCAAGACGTTCAACCTGGCGGGTCTCGTGGGCTC
>NZ_CEVYAT010000073.1:0-7825 GCF_982402205.1 Parolsenella sp.
ACCGAGGCCGCTCGCGTCTTTGGTGCCTACACCGCTGACGTGCTGCACCTCAACGAGGACGACTTCCGCATCTTCGGCCCCGACGAGACCGCTTCCAACCGTCTCCAGGACGCCTACAAGTACACCTCCAAGCAGTGGGAGGGCGGCTACTACGCCGACGGCGACAACGACGAGCTCCTCTGCCCGTCCGGCAAGGTCGTCGAGCAGCTCTCCGAGCACCAGTGCGAGGGCTTCCTCGAGGCCTACGTGCTCACCGGCCGTCATGGCGTGTGGAGCTCCTACGAGTCCTTCATCCACGTCGTCGACTCGATGATCAACCAGCACTGCAAGTGGCTCGAGGCCACCGTCCGCGAGATCCCTTGGCGCAAGCCCATCGCCGGCCTTAACATCCTGCTCTCCAGCCACGTCTGGCGTCAGGACCACAACGGCTTCTCCCACCAGGACCCCGGCTTCGTCGACCTGCTGCTCAACAAGGCCAACGACACCCACGTCGTCAACGCCTACTACCCCTGCGACGCCAACATGGCCCTCGCCGTGGCCGAGCGCTGCTACCAGTCCACGAACTGCGTGAACGCCATCTTCTGCGGCAAGCAGCCCGCCCCGACCTTCCTGACCGTCGACGAGGCCAAGGCCGAGCTGGCCGAGGGCGTCGCCGAGTGGAAGTGGGCCAGCAGCGCCGAGACGCTCGCTGACGCCGACATCGTGCTGGGCACCTGCGGCGACGTGCCGGCCCTCGAGGCCCTCGCTGCCCTCGACATGCTCAAGGGCGAGGGCGTCAAGGCCAAGTTCGTCAACGTCGTTGACCTTCTGAAGATCCAGAACGTCTCCGAGAACGACCAGGCCATCTCCGACGAGAAGTTCGCCGAGCTCTTTGGCAACGGCGAGAAGCCCGTCCTCTTTGCCTTCCACGCCTACGCCGGCACCATCCGTCGCCTCGTGTGGGACCGTCCGGGCCACGACTCCTGGAACGTCCACGGCTACGAGGAGAAGGGCTCCACGACCACGCCGTTCGACATGCTGCGCCTCAACAACATGGACCGTTGGGCCCTCGCTGCCGACGCCCTGCGCATGATCGACGCCGAGAAGTTCGCCGCCAAGATCGAGGAGTGGGAGAACTTCCGCGAGGAGGCCTTCCAGTTCGCCGTCGACGAGGGCTACGATCACCCCGCCTTCACCAGCTGGGTCTGGCCCGACGCTGCCGCCGCCTCCGAGGGTGAGCTCTCTGCTACCCAGATGACCGCTGGCGACAACGAGTAAGTAAGCGTTTCCCCGGGACGCATTCCGGCTAGGGAGCTCAGGGGGGAGCTCCCTAGCTTGGGTCCCTCATCCAGCCGTACGGTCGAGCGCTGGGCTCTGCGCTCGACGCTCCCACGTGCGGCATCAGGCCCGCCGCAGCCACGCGCTGCGGCGGGCCTCTTTTTGTGCGTATACCAGTTGCGCCCGCCTGCCTCGGGATGGTCGAGGCAGGCGGGCGTTCTTGTTGCGGTGTCGCGCGTATCGCTTTGCTGCGGCGCTTTTGTGCCGAGACGTGCGGGGCCTACATCAGGTGCCGCACGCTCTCGCGCTCTACGAGCATCGTGTGCACCTGCGTCACGCTTGGCACGTGGCGCGGGTTCATGACCTGTTCGAGTAGGTTGCGAACGGCGAGCTCGCCCATGCCCTGGCGGGGCACGTGGACGGTCGTGAGGGCCGGGGTCGTGGCGCGCGCCATGTCGATGTCGTCGAAGCCCATGATCGAAACGTCGTCGGGCACTGAGATGCCTCGCGAGGTGAGGGCACGGATGGCCGCCACGGCCACGACGTCGTTGTCGGCAAAGAAGGCCGTGGGCAGCTCGGGGTCGGTGTCGAGCCAGGCGCAGATGTCGGCCTGTGCCGTCTCATAGGTGGTTCCCACGAGCAGGCGGAACCTTGGATCGTACTCAATCGTCACGTCGTCCAGGACGTGGCGGTAGCCCTGCTCGCGCAGAGGGTAGTTGCGGATCCTGAAGTCTCCGGAGAGGTAGCCGATCTTCTCGTGGCCGCACTCGGCCAAGAAGGCGGTGGCGCGGTAGGCGGCGCTCTCGTTGGCTATGGTCACGGCATCGAACGGGAGCTTGTCGCTCCAGCCGTCAACCATCACGAGGGGAGACTTGGAGTCCTCGAACAGCGCGTAGTCGTCATCGTTGGTCATCTCGGTGGCAAGCAGCGCCACGCCGCCCGTGGGGTCGCTGCAAAGCTCGGCGATGCGCTTGCGCGCCTCCTTGTGGTCCGAGAGGTCGAGCGTGGTGAGGGAGGTCGTGAGGTTGTGCCTGCGCGCCTCTGCCTCCACGCCCGTGATGACCGCGAGGTTGAAGGGCTGCTCGTCCACGATGCGGCCCGTGGTGCGCGCTATGACAAACTGGACGTGGTCGAGCTTTCCCTCGCGCCTGTAGCCCAGGCGCTCTGCCTCTGCAAGCACGATGCCGGCCGTGCGACTGCTGACCGTCTGCTTGCCGTTGAGTGCGTTGGAGACCGTGGCGGGGGAGTAGCCCGTGCGGCGCGCGATCTCTCGGATGCTGACTTTGCCCATGTCCTCTCACCTGTTGTTCGTTTACAAGTAGTATGCCTATTGATGCCGAGTATACTAGCGGCCTCGCGGGCCCCTGGCTTGCGCTCCTGTTTAGATTATCTGTTTAACTAAACACTTTGCAAGAGTGTTTAGTAGTTAAAACGGCTGTAAAACTACCATTCAGCTAAACAAATTAAACAATTCGCCTTAAACACTATTGACCTATTTAAACAATGTGTTTAAATCCTTCCATGAGTTGACGCGCCCAAACGTTTAGCCAAGGCGCATCGCAGCGAAAGGAAGGTAGTAATCATGAAGAAGATCGTTGTGGCCTGCGGCTCGGGCATCGCCACCTCAACTGCGGTCGAGGGCAAGGTCAAGGACCTGCTCGAGTCCAATGGCATGGGCGGCAAGTTCGAGCTCGTGAAGTGCTCCATCGCCGAGGCCCCCAGCCAGTGCCAGGATGCCGTGCTGCTGGTTGCCACCACCGCGGCTCCCGCCGGCATCGCCTGCCCGTACGTGAACGGCGTGCCGTTCCTCACCACCATTGGCAAGGCCGCGGCCGAGCAGCAGATCCTCGAGGTCTGCAAGCAGGCCTAGCCAGTCCAAACAACTTGGCAATCGGGCCGCCTCGGGCGGCCGGAGTGTGGCCGCGGCATGGCGGCCTAGGGGAGCGCTGTGCCAAATCGGCCGAAGGTGCCACCCGCGGGTGGCTTAAGCTTGCGGGCTTTCCCGCAGAAGCAAAGGAGAAGTATGGACGCCATCGTCTCGTTCTTTGGCTTCCTCCAGAGCCTCGGTGTGTCGGTGATGATGCCCATCGTCATCACGATCATCGGTTGCGCGCTGGGAGCCGGGTTCGGCAAGAGCCTCAAGGCCGGCCTGTTGGTCGGCGTGGGCTTCATTGGCCTGAACCTTGTTATCAACCAGCTGTTCGGGTCCTCGCTCGGCCCGGCGGTCCAGGAGATGATCAAGCGCTTTGGCCTGCAGCTTTCCGTGATGGACGTGGGCTGGCCCGCTGGTGCCGCCATCGCCCTGGGCACGGCGGTTGGCCTAGTCATCATCCCGCTTGGCCTCGTGGTCAACATCCTGCTCGTCCTCATCAACTTCACGCAGACCGTGAACGTCGACATCTGGAACTACTGGCACTTCGCCTTCGTGGGCTCGCTCGTGGCCAACGTCACCGGCAACCTCACGCTGGGTTTTGCCGCCGCGATCATCGACGAGATCATCCTGCTCGTTCTCGCCGACGCCACGGCCAAGGACGTCCAGAAGGCGCTGAACATGCCGGGCGTCTCGATTTCGCAGGGCTTCAGCCTGGCCTACGCGCCGGTTGCCTGGGCCATCAACTGGGTGCTCGACCGCATCCCGGGCGTTCGTGACATCGACATCGACATCGAGAAGATGCAGAAGAAGTTCGGCGTCTTTGGCGAGCCCCTCTTCATCGGCACGATCATCGGCATCATCATCGGCTTCGTCGCCTACTTCGACGGCTCCGACGTCGCCGGGTCCATCACGCAGGTCCTGACCCTGGGCGTGTCCCTGGGCGCCGTGCTCGTGCTCATCCCGCGCATGGCCTCCCTGCTCATGGAGGGCCTCATGCCCATCTCCGACGCCGCCTCGAACTTCATCCAGACGCGCGTCAAGAACCGCGGCAACATCTACATCGGCCTCGACTCCGCCATTGCCGTGGGCTACCCCGCCACGCTGTCCCTGGCCCTGATCCTCATTCCGCTGATGGTCGCCTTTGCCCTGATCCTGCAGCCGCTTGGCAACCAGACGCTGCCGTTCGTCGACCTCACCGCCGGCACCTATATGCTGGCCGTGGCCGTGCCCATCTGCAAGGGCAACGGCTTCCGTGGTCTCATCGTGGGCCTCGTCTCCGTCGTGGGCCTGTTGCTCATCTCGACGGCCCTTGCCCCGCTCATCACGCAGTCGGCCATGCAGGCTGGCTTTGACATCGCGGGTGCCGTGGGCGACACCGGCGTGGCCGGCTCCTCGCTCGTGACCGTCCTGTCCGACGGCGGCAGCCCCCTGTCTGGCGTCTTCGTGCTGCTCAGCAGCATCAACCCGATCGTGGGCGTTGTCGTCACCGGCGTCGTGGCCGTTGCCATGGGCCTGTGGAACCGTCAGCGCATCATGAAGGAGGCCGCCGAGCTCCACGCCGGCACCTCCGAGCAGGCCTAGCGCCTCGTCTCGTTCCCCCTTCTGCCCGCCGCCAGGCCAACGTCCCCTGGCCTGGCGGCGGGTTCCCTGCGGGGCCTGTTCGCCTCGCGCCCTTTTGTTACGCGCTCGCATGATGCGCTCGCGTCCGCCGTCTCTTGGAGGAAGCATGTCCACAAGCTCGTTGGGTCAGGTCGTTCGCACGGACGAGGACGTCACCTACACCTACGATGGGCGTCGCTACGCCATTGACGTGCTGCTGCCCACCTATGTGTCTGTGGTGGCATGCGTCGCGTGCGCGCTGCTCTTCTGGGCGGGCGTGCTGCGTCTTCTCACGGGCGCTCTCTTTGTGGTGGCCGTCTACTCGATGTTCAACGCCTGGGTGGCGCACGCCTATCCGCGCCGCGTGACGCTGGGCAAGTACTACGTTGCGTTCGAGTCCTTTGGCCACGTCGACGAGTATCCCATCCCCGTCATCCGCAGCCTCGCCGTGCGCGAGAGCCAGGGGATGCGCGCCTACGCGCGCATCAATGGCGGTGGCCTCACGGGTGGCCGCTTCTTCTTGCCCTGTTCCGATTTGCGCGACGCGGACGGCGACGATGCCGCTTCCCTGTACCGCTTCCTCCTCGACACCGAGGCTCGTCTCGACCCGGACGGCCTGCGTGTGAGGTCGCGTGAGCGCTGGGCTCAGGAAGACGGCAGGTAGGGTGCGCTTCCCGGCGCCCTCGCGAACGGGGTCTCGCTTTCCTTCTCTTCTCCGAGACTCCGTTTGCGAGGGCGCCCGGCATGGCATGCGTGCGCTATGCCCGCGTTAGTCGACCCGCGTGGTCGCCAAACGCCGACACAGCGAAAGAAAGGAGCGTCAATGGCAGCCGTTGATGCGCAACTGTTCAACCCCGATCTTGTGTTCTTTGACATCGAGGCAAAGGATGCGTTTGAGCTGTTCGACAAGCTCGAGGCACGTCTTGCCCCCATGGGCTATATTCGCGACACGTGGAAGGAGGCCATCTCCGAGCGCGAGCGCAACTATCCCACGGGCCTTGCCTGCGAGGCGGCCCAGATCGCGATTCCGCACACCGATCCGGTGCACATCGCCAAGCCCTACATCGCCGTGGTGAGGCCGAGCGAGCCCATCGCCTTCCAGCCCATGGGTGGGCTGGGCGACGAGGTCAAGGCCAGCATCGTCATCAACCTGGGCATCCTGCGCGATGGCGGACAGGTGCAGGTTCTGCAGTCCCTGATGGGCATCTTCATGGACGAGCAGAGGGCTGCCGAGGTGCTCAGGCAGGTCACCAAGGAGGGGCTCATCGAGTCAATCGCCAAGTACTTCGTGGACGAGGCAAAGTAGCCGGGCTGAGGGCGTGTGCGGGTGTGCTGCGGCACCTGCAGGCGTCCTCTTTCGAGCTGGTTGGCCCGTCGCAGCCGTGAGCTGCGGCGGGCCTCTTTTTGTGCGTATTGCCCGCGCGGGCTCTGCTCGATCACGTTTGCCCTGATAATGGGGAGCGTTTGAGCGCGCGGGCAGTGTTGCCCGCGTCGATTGGATGCGTTGGTGGGCTGTCTGCGTGCCGGTTGGGCGCGGGCGGCCTGCCCGCGCAAGCCTCGCGAGAGATATGGGAGCCCATGCACGGTCTGCACATTCGCCTGCCCAAGAACTTCGTGCTCGAGGAGCGCCTCGAGCGCTATGCCGCGGCCATCGAGCCCAACCCGTATGGCTGGCGCGGCCTGTGGGCTGCCGCGTGCCGCAAGAGCGGTGCCGCGCCCTTCCGCGAGGTTCGTCTCGACCTCGGATGCGGGCGCGGTGGCTTTACGGTCGAGGCCGCCCGTCGTGAGCCCGACGTTCTGTTTATTGGCATGGACTCCGAGCCCATCTGCATTGCCTATGCCGCGCAGGCGGGTTGCGAGAGCGGGCTTGCTAACGTGGTCTTTGTGCCGGGAAACGCCATGCGCGTCACCGAGATGTTTGCTCCGGGTGAGCTTGCGTGCATCTACCTCAACTTTCCCACGCCGTTTCCGCGCAAGAAGGACTCGAGCAAGCGCACGGCGAACTTCGAGCGACTCATGGACTATCGCCATGTGCTGGCGCCGGGCGGGCAGGTGCGCCTGCGCACGGATAGCCAGCCGTTGTTCGACTTTGCCCTGACGCAGCTGCCGATTGCCGGCTACGCGCCTGGCTGGACCAGTCGCGACGCCCGCGCCGACCGCCCCGACGATCCCACGAGCGAGTACGAGGTCAAGCTGGGCGGCAAAGGTGCCCGCGTGTGCGCCTATGCCGCAACGCCCGGCGAGGAGCCGCGAGAGCCGCGCCAGACGGCCGAGATGAGCCTTGCGGCCTACATCCCGCAGGACCTGGGCACCTACGACGGCTACGCGCCCCACGGCATGGAGGCCACGATCCAGAACCTGCGCAACCGCGCGGCCAAGACCGGCGGCGACTGGTCGAGCGGCGTCACGATCTAGGCTGTTGAGTAGGCGGCCGGGACCGCATCGCGCGCCTTGGTGCTACATGCGCGGCATGCGTCTGCCTGCCGCGCAACTCGAGGCGTGGTGGCCTGTCGTTCGCGAGGCGCAGGGGCCTGCACGGAGTGGGGCGTAGTGCATTCGTGTTCGGGAGCGAGGGTCGCGTCGAAGCGCACTTGCCGGCCTGGTGTATTCATTTCCGAGAGCGATGGCCCCGCCGGTGCACGTAAAGCGGCCTGGTGCATTTGCTGTGGAGTGCTGCGACCGCGCCGATGCACGTATAACGGGCTGGTGCATCCGTGCCTGGGCTGTCGGGGAATACACGAGGGCCGTTTGAGTGCACCTGTCGTCCTTGTACGCGCCAGAACGGATGCACAAGGCCGAATTAGGTGCAGCTGCTTGCCTTACGGGCGCCGCGAGGATGCACGTTGTCGAATTGCGTGCAGTCGGCTTTGCCTCGCTTGTCCTTTCGGTAGACGTGCCTCTGCATTTGTTCTTCTCGTCCTTGTTGGCACCTGTCTTTACAGCTGTCTTGTCAGGTGTCATGGCACGTGTCATACTGTCCCCTCGAATGTTCGCGGTGCGTGCCCGGGGCGGGCGCGCGCATGACGAGAGGGGCCGTGATGGCCAACTTCGAAACCGCCGCGCAGGCAGACGTCGCCGGCAGCCGGGCGCATGGCG
>NZ_CEVYAT010000074.1:0-7776 GCF_982402205.1 Parolsenella sp.
GAGCCGCTCTGCACGGCAAGGTGCAGCTGCGGCATGACGGCGGGCGTCTCGGCCATCGCGGCGATCGTCGCAGGCGACAGGTCCTTGGGGTGCGAGCTCGTGAAGCGAATGCGCTCGATGCCCGTCTCGCCCACCGCACGCAGAAGCTCAGCGAAGCGCGGGGAGCCGTAGCGCTGACGGCCAAACGAGTTGACGTTCTGGCCAAGCAGGCACACCTCGCGCACGCCGTCGGCATGGAGGCGGCGCACCTCGTCGACGATGTCGTCGAAGGCGCGGTCGCGCTCGCGCCCGCGGACGTAGGGCACGATGCAGTAGCTGCAGAAGTTGTTGCAGCCGGTCATGATGGGCACCCAGGCGTGCCAGGCGTCCTCGCGGCGGCTCGGCAGGTCGCTCGAAAAGCCTTGCGAGTCCTCGCTCGTGTCGGCAAAGACGGTCTTGCCGTTGCCGGAGCGAGCCTCGTCGATGAGCTCGGGAAGCGAGGAGATGGCGCGCGTGCCAAAGACGACGTCGACATTTCTCATGTGCTCGCGAATCGAGGCACCGTCGCGTTGAGCGATGCAGCCGCCGATGCAGACGACCCTACGGCCGCTCGGCGGCTCAGGCGCGCTCACCATGGCGGAGACCTGACCATACAGGTGCGTGTCGGCCTTCTCGCGCACGCAGCACGTCATGAAGACGACGATGTCGGCCTCCTCGGGAGTGGCCACCTCGAGGCAGCCACACGTCCCAAGCAGGCCCGAGACGCGCTCGGCGTCATGCAGGTTCATCTGGCAGCCGAAGGTCTTGACGTGGTAGGTAAGACCGGCGAGGGAGTTGTTAACTTGCACTAGATTGCCACCTTTCCGGCACCCTGCTCGAGGGTCTGCGCGTCTGTCGGGGCGAGCCTGTGCACGTAGACCGCAATGCGGATGGCCGTGCGGCTCTGCCCGTCGATGTCGATGTCAGAGAACGTGGGTGCGCACGAGATGTCGATACCCACCGGGATGAGAAAGCCGCGCGCGATGGCAACGGCCTTGATGGCCTGGTTCACGGCACCGGCGCCGACCGACTGGATGTTGACCGGTACGCCGTCCTTGACCATGCCCGCGATGGCTCCGGCCACCGACGCAGGTGAGGACTTGCTCGAGACCTTCAGGTAGTCCATGGATGTTACTCCTAGCAGCGGTTCTACGTGTGAGTGATGCGTTTTGGTGGCGTTTGGACCAGCGGCCGCGGGCCTACTAGTCTTCCTTCTCGAGGTCAAATGTAACGGTTATCTTGTCGCGCGTCACGTTGATGCGCGGCTCACTGGAGAGTCCCACGTAATAGCGCTCGGCGATGAGGTCGAAGGCGCGCTCCATGACGCGGGAGAACTCGTCGACGTCGTCGGGCGAGAGCTTAAGGCCGCGATGGTCGCGCGTGAGGTCGACCTCCTGCTGGCCCGGCGTGCCGCCGTGGTGCAGCAGGCGCGAGGCAACCGGACGCAGGGGCTTGATCTGGCCGGCGAGGATGCGGTGCGCGGTGCGCTCCGAGATGGGCAGACCCAGGGAGGCGGCGACATCGGCGAGCTCGCGGGCGTCCGCGGCGAGCGCGGGCCGTTCGATGACGCTCACCTCGTTGGGGTCGTCGACGAACAGCAGGCGCGAGCGGTTGGGCGACGCGTCAGCAAGCGCGCGGGCCGTGGCGATGACGTCTGCGGCAGAGCCAAGGAAGACCTCGCAGTCGGGGCGTTCCTCGAGCGCGAACTCGCAGCACGTCCTGATGATGTTGTGCGGGCCCTTGAGCTGCTGCTGACCCTCGTCTCCTCTGCCAACCGTGGGCCAGGTGCTCTGGTCCTTGCGCTCGGCAAGCTTGGTGGCGTCGGCCTCGACGCGGATAGACGAGCCAAGGCCCATGCCCGTGGCCATGACGCGGGCGCTCCGCGTGTTCTCGCGAATGGAGAAGAGCGCCATGCCACGACCATGCACGCCCCAGCGGTCCATGTGGACCGTTTCGAGCTTAGAAGTGACGCGGGCGTCGAAGATGCGCTCGCGCATGGAGTCGGGCACGCCCGAGCCGTCGTCGAGCACGACGAGGCTGCGTAGGTCGGACTCACGGCTCGTAGCGATGAGGATCCTGTGAGCGCCGGCGTCACGCGAGTTTCGCAGCATCTCGATGACGACGTCCTCGATGCAGCGGATGTCGTGCTTTGCCTGGCGGCGCTCCGCCTCCCCCACGCGCAGGCGAACGAAGCCGTTGCCCAGCGACTCCTCGACCCTCACCGCGGTGTCGCCGGACACCTGGGCAACGAAGTCAACGAGCGAGGGTGCCCCCGAAGGGACTCCCCCGCTCTCGGAAATGTCGTGCAAGTCAGCCATGGTGTTCGAGGCGAGCCGCTACTTGGCGACGTCGACGGCGCGCGACTCGCGGATGACGACGACGCGCACCTGGCCGGGATACTCCATCTCGTCCTCGATCTGCTTGGCGATGTCGTGAGCGAGCACCGTGGCCTCGGCATCGGAGATCTTCTCGGGTTGGACCATGACGTGCAGCTCGCGTCCGGCCTGCATGGCGTAGGTGCGCTCGACGCCGTCATGGGCGTTCGAGATCTCCTCGAGCTTCTGGAGGCGCTTGATGTAAGTCTCGGCGCTCTCACGGCGGGCACCGGGGCGCGCGGCGGAGATGGCGTCGGCGGCCATGACGAGCTGGTCGAGGATCGTGTTGGGCTCGACGTCGGCGTGGTGGGCCTCAATGGCGTGGACGATCTCGGGACGCTCGCCATAGCGACGGGCAAGGTCGGCGCCGATCACGGCATGCGGACCCTCGACCGTGTGGTCGATGGCCTTGCCAAGGTCGTGGAGAAGGCCGGCGCGCTTGGCGGCCGTGGGGTCGAGGCCAAGCTCGGAGGCCATGATGCCGCACAGCTCGGAGACCTGCTTGGAGTGCTGCAGGACGTTCTGACCGAAAGAGGTGCGGTAGCGCAGGGCGCCGAGGGTCTTGATGATCTCGGGGTGCAGGTCGTGGATGCCGGCGTCGAACGAGGCCTGCTCGCCGGCCTCCTGGACGCGTTGGTTCACGAGGGTCTCGGCCTTCTTGTACATCTCCTCGATGCGGGCGGGGTGGATGCGGCCGTCTGCGATGAGATTCTCGAGGGCAACGCGGGCGGTCTCGCGACGGACCGGCTCAAAGCTCGAGAGCATGACGGTCTCAGGGGTGTCGTCAATGACGAGGGACACGCCGGAAACCTGCTCGAAGGTGCGGATGTTGCGACCCTCACGGCCGATGATGCGGCCCTTGAGGTCGTCGGAGGGGATGTGGACGGTGGTGACCGTGACCTCGCCGGCCTGGTCGGCGGCGCAGCGCTGGATGGCAGTGGTCACGATCTCGCGGGCGGTCTTGTCGGCCTGGGCGCGGGTGCGCTGCTCGCTCTCGCGCAGGATCTGGGCCTCCTCGCGCACGGTGTCCTTGCGCACGCGGTCGAGAAGCTCCTTGTGGGCCTCGTCGGTCGAGAGGGAGGCGATGCGCTCGAGCTCGGAGGTCTGCTTCTTCACGAGGCCCTCGAGGTCGCTCTGGCGGCGGTCGAGCTGGCCGGCCTGGCTGGAGAGCTGGTGCTCGCGACGGTCAAGCGCGTCGTTGCGGCGGTCGAGCGACTCCTCGCGCTGCATGATGCGGCTCTCGAGGGAGCGAAGCTCGCTCTTGCGCTGCTTCTCCTCGGCCTCGGCTGCCTGGCGATGCTTGAGAATGTCCTCCTTGGCGGCCAGGACCGCCTCCTTCTTGGTGGTCTCGGCCTGACGCTGCGCGTCGGAGCGAATCTGCTCGGCCTGGCGCTCGGCATCGGCAACCTGCTGGTTGGCCTGTTGGACCTTGGCGGAGTTCTGGTTATTGACGACGAAATGCGAGATGCCAAAACCAATAAACAGTGCAGCGATAGCTGCGAAGAAGACTTCGATACCCATTAAGACTCCTAGAATCACAAAACTTTGGCGTGGGGGTTCAGGAGACTGCCCCAGGGGCAGAACCCACCATCCGAGTGGCTCTCGGCGTCTATGCGCGTAAGAAATCGCAGCTCAACGAACAAAAAGTAACGTCAGCCGTGCAGGTCACAACCGACGAGAGATACCCAAATGGTTTCTACATTTTAAGGTGAGCGTTAGGTAATAGTCAACGCGCTTGGGGCACTGACAAAAATCGAGCACAAGATATGGCCCAGCGCTCATCCCCATTGCCATGGCCGCAGGCCTGACATTCGGAGCCCTCGACGCAATAAATTTGCCTAGCACTCGCCCTCGTCGCCATGAATGCGGTCGAGCGCCGCCTCCTTGGCAATGGCCATGGGATAGCCGCGCGAGACGAGGAATCGCACGAACTTGGCATAGGCATTCTTCTCTGGAACCGCCTTGCGGGCAAGCAGCTCGCTGGCGCGCTCCGAGACGTCATCCTGTTCAAGAAAGGCCTCGGGCCAGCCGGCGACCTCGGAGGCCTCGATGCCGCGTCGCGAGAGCTCGCGCTCGATGCGCACGGGACCCCACCCCGCCGCGACCTTGGCCCGAATGAAGTACTCGGCAAAGCGCGCGTCGCTCATGATCTTGAGCTCGCAGGCATACTCGACGCGCCCCTCGGCACGCGCACGCGAGTAGCCCTCGCGCACGAGCCGAGACGCCATCTCGGAGGTGGAGTAGTCCCTGCGCGACACAAGGTCGACGAGCTTCTCCCAGCAGCAGGCGTCTGAGACCTCGCCCACATGGTAGAGCAGCTCGGCGCGGCTACCCCACGCCACGTCGTCCATGGCATCGAGGCGGCGAGCAACGGCGACGGGAACCTGCAGGCCCTCGCCCTCGCTCACGACGATGCGGGCGAGCGGCTTGCGCGCGCCCATGGGGGCCGAGGCGCGCTCGGGAAGCTCCACGTGCCAGGTAAAGCCAGAGGGACCCTCGTGGATGCGGGGGTCCCTCCTCTTGGCAGCCTGGCCGCTACGCCTACTCGGCATCCTCGGCACTCACGGCACCGGCCTCGTCCTCGACGGGCTCGTGGCCCTCGAGGGGCGGCAGGCCCACCTCGACGCGAACGCGCGACTCGATCTCGTCGCGCAGGTCGGGGTGCTCGCGCAGGAACGTCTTGGCGGCCTCCCTGCCCTGGCCCAGGCGCTCGCCCTCGTAGGTGTACCAGGCACCGGCCTTGTTGACGATCTCGCTCTCGACGCCCAGGTCGAGGATCGAGCCCTCCTTGGAGATGCCCGTGCCGTACATGATGTCGAACTCGGCGGTCTTGAACGGAGGCGCGACCTTGTTCTTGACGACCTTGACGCGCACGCGGCTGCCCACGATCTCGCTGCCCTGCTTGATCGTGTCGATGCGGCGGATGTCCATGCGCACCGACGAGAAGAACTTGAGGGCGCGGCCGCCCGGCGTGGTCTCGGGATTGCCGAACATGATGCCGATCTTCTCGCGCAGCTGGTTGATGAAGATGCACGTGGTATTCGACTTGGAAAGCGAGCCGGCAAGCTTGCGCAGGGCCTGACTCATGAGGCGCGCCTGCAGGCCCACCGTGGTGTCGCCAATCTCGCCCTCGATCTCTGCGCGGGGGACGAGCGCGGCAACCGAGTCGATGACGACGACATCGATGGCGCCGGAGCGCACGAGCATGTCGCAGATCTCGAGCGCCTGCTCGCCGGTGTCTGGCTGGGAGATGAGAACCTCGTCGATGTCAACGCCGATGCGGGCGGCATAGCCCGGGTCGAGCGCGTGCTCGGCATCGATGAAGGCGACGACGCCGCCCATGGCCTGCGCCTCGGCGAGGATCTCGAGCGAGAGCGTGGTCTTGCCCGAGGACTCGGGGCCATAGATCTCGACGATGCGGCCGCGCGGCACGCCGCCGATGCCCAGCGCAGCGTCGAGCGCGATGGAGCCCGTGGGAATTGCCTCGACGTGCAGGTCTGGGCCATCCTCGCCATACTTCATGATTGAGCCCTTGCCGAACTTCTTCTCGATCTCGGCCTTGGTCGACTCGATCATCTTGGTGCGCTCCTCACCGGTGGTGGGGGCGTGGATCTCTCTCGAAACCGCGTTGGACTTAGCCATTTCGTTCCCTTCCATTGCTTCCTCCCGACATAATACGCGAACAGTCGTTCGTGGTCAAACCGTTGGGAGAAGCATACGAAAGCTGGGGCCAAAATAATCTAACAGGCATCTAACAGGGGTCTAACACCCGAGCTAAATGCCTGAAAATGCTAAGAAAAATGGGAGCGCTCAAAACGGGCGAGCGGCATAAATCCGCAGGCGAGCGGCGCGGGAGACACAGAGAGCAAGCACGTTCGCTCAATCGCTATCCCTCAAGCGCGCCCTTGAGCATGCCAAGCGCGTGCATGACCGAGCGCAGGCGCACCTCGGCGCGGTCACCCGGGAAAACGACAGACTCGGTGCGCGTCTGGCCGGCGACGCTCACACCAAACCACACGAGTCCAACGGGCTTGCCGGGGGTGGCGCCACCGGGGCCCGCGATGCCCGTGACGCTCACGGACGCCTCGCAGCCGAGAGCCTCGAGCGCGCCCTCGGCCATCTGCTGGGCGCACTCGCTCGAGACGGCGCCAACAGACGCCAGGGTGTCACCGGAGACGCCGAGGATGGCCTGCTTGACCGAGCAGGCGTAGGAGCCCACGGCGCCCATCACGACGTCGGACGAGCCGGGAACGGCGGTCAGGGCCGCTTCGACAAGGCCGCCCGTGCAACTCTCCGCCGTGCCAACGTGAACGCCGCGCTTGCGGGCGGCCTCGAGCACCTCGAAGGCGAGCGCCACGGCGTCGTCCCAGGTGGGCGCGGCATCAGACGCATCAGAGCCAGAAACGTCACTCGCGCCGGCATCCTCGGGCTCGTCGTCTGCGAGCGCGCCCCAGGACTTTACGAAGTAGTCGACACCGCTCCAGATGGTGAGGACGACGGCCACGGCAAGCAGCACGTAGGAGAGCGTCTGGAGCGAGGCGGCAATGACAGGCATGTTGGCGAACGCCATCGCGAGCAGGCTGCCGCAGATCGAGACCATCGTCGTGGCGGTCTTCCACTTGCCGAGGTTGCCCGCGGCGATGACGATGCCCTTGGTTGCCACGACCATGCGCAGACCGCTCACGAGAAACTCGCGCGCCACGATGACGAGCAGCGCCCAAGAGACGGGGGCGCCGCATTCGAGCAGGTAGCACAGGGCCACGATGACCACGAGCTTGTCGGCGATAGGGTCGAGGAACTTGCCGAACGTCGTGACCTCGTTGCGGCTGCGCGCGAGGTAACCGTCGAGCTTGTCGGTGAGCGACAGCAGGCAGAACGCAACGAAGACGGCGATGCCGCCCGCGCCGGGCCCGCCCAGGACCTCGGCCATGAGCAGCCACACCGGAACGAACACGACGCGCGCGCAGGTCACGATGTTGGCCGGCGTCCACATGCTGGACTTCTTTGCCACTTCCCTATTCCTCCCCCTCAACGATCTCACCCTCGAGCTCGTAGCAGAAAGAGTCGACGAGGCGCACGCGCACGACGTCACCCACGGCGGCCTCGCCCTCGGCGATGTGCACGGCGCCGTCGCAGTCGGGGGCCTGGAACCAGGCGTGGCCGATGAGCTCAGGCACGTCGCCGTCGGTGTCGATGCCGTCGATCACGACGTCGACGACCTCCCCCACGTGCTTTGCCGTGGCGGAGAAGCCGAGCTCCTCGGCCACATCGGTGAGCGCCTGGGCACGGTCGAGCTTGACGTCCTCGTCAACCTGGTTGTCCATCTCGGCGCCGCGAGATCCCCGGCATGGTGCTGCGCACCACGGGCCTCGTGGGCTTCCCC
>NZ_CEVYAT010000075.1:0-7633 GCF_982402205.1 Parolsenella sp.
CCGCATGCGGGGGCGTGGCAAGGCGTCCACGGTTCCTACACAATTGGGAGGGAGGGGGCGCACCCACGAGATACGAGGGGAGGCCAAGGCTTCGCATCATGGTCACCCCTTCTACTTACCTATATGTTGCGAGCACCAATCTAGCTACGGCCAGCATCTGCCCACCATATAGATTCACTGCTCGCGCACATCACATATATGTTTAGGCGCTACTTCTCCTCGGAGCAGGCCTTGCGGCCGTTCGGGATCTTGGCAAGGCCGACGAGCGCGAGGTGGGTGCCTGCAGCTCACCACCATCATGGCGTCCTTTCGCGAGCCGTATCAGGGCGTGCGGCTAAGCATTCGCGAGGGCCTCGCGGGGATGCATGCCCACCGGCGCTAGGATGGATGCGAGGAGGACGTATGATCATCGACCGAGACAGGGCCCGCACGGCGTTTGACGCCTACGTGGCCGCCTATGACCCATCCAACCCGCGTATCGCGCTCAAGGTGGAGCACACCTATCGCGTGGCCGAAGTCGCACATCGTATTGCCACGGACCTTGGCTTGGACGAGCGGGACGTTGACCTCGCCTGGCTGTGCGGCCTGCTCCACGACATGGGGCGCTTTGAGCAGGTTCGCCGCTGGGACACGTTTAGGGACGCGGACTCCACGAGCCACGCGCGCTTGGGCGAGAAGGTCCTGTTTGGCTCCCGCGAGCACCTGGGCAAGCCCATTGCAGGTAGCGGCGAGCCACGCATCCGCGACTTTGTTGCCGATGCCAGCGAGGACGAGGTCATACGGATAGCGGTTTGTCTCCACAGCGACTACCGCCTGCCCGCCGGCCTCGACGAGCGCACGCGCATGTTCTGCGACATCACCCGCGATGCCGACAAGATCGACATCCTGCGCGTCGCGAGCCTCGACACGCCCGAGGCGATGCTGGGCTGCTCCATGGACGAGCTGCTGGGCAGCACCCTCTCGCCCGAGGCGACCCGGGCGTTTGACGAGCGCCGCTGCATGCTGAGGGATGAGCGCTCACAGCCGGCCGACTTTCTCGTGAGCTTTGCCTGCTTTGCCTTTGAGCTGGCGTTTGCGCCCAGCAAGAAGATCATGCGCGAGCAGGGCTGCGCCATCGGGCTGCTCGAGCACCCGTTTGGGGCCAGCGGCCCCTTCCACAACGACCACACCCGCGCCGAGCTCGCCCGCATGGCACGCGAGATGGGCGCCTACCTGGAGGAAGATGCCTCGTGACCAAGCCGCGCATCCTCATGGTCGCCACCGGCGGCACCATCGCTTCTGCCGAGGAGGGCAACGGCCTGACGCCGCAGCTCACCGGCGAGCAGCTTGCCGGCTACGTGCCGCAGGCCTCCGAGCTCGCTGACATCGACATCGTGCAGCCCATGAACATCGACAGCACCAACATGCGCCCCGGCGACTGGCAGGCGATTGGCGACGCGATCCTTGCCCGCTACGAGGACTACGACGGCTTCGTGGTGCTACACGGCACCGACACGATGGCCTACACCGCCGCCGCACTCTCCTACCTCATCCAGGACAGCCCGCGCCCCATCGTGCTCACCGGCTCGCAGCAGCCCATGAGCAGCCCCTTCACCGACGCGCGCATCAACCTCTACCAGAGCGTGCTGTACGCCTGCGACGAGGAGTCGCGCGACGTGTCGGTCGTCTTTGGCGGCAAGGTGGTCGCGGGCACCCGCGCGCGCAAGCAGCGCACGATGAGCTTCAACGCCTTTACCAGCGTGAACTACCCCGAGCTCGCGCTCATCCGCAACGAGCGCATCATCCGCACGGCCCCCGCCGACGCGCGCCGGCGCGCCCACGAGCCGCGCATCTACCACGACCTCGACGAGCGCGTCTTTGTGCTCAAGCTCACGCCCGAGGTGAACCCCTCCGTGTTCACGCTGCTGCGCGAGGACTACGACGCCATCATCCTCGAGACGTTTGGCATTGGCGGCATCCCCGACGCTCTGCACGATGCCATCTTTGGGTGGGTCGACTCGGGCCGTACGCTCGTCGTAACGACCCAGGTGCCCGAGGAGGGCCTTGACCTGGGCGTCTACGAGGTGGGGCGCGCCTATGCCGAGCACCCCGGCATCCTGCGCGGCGCCGACATGACCTGCGAGGCGCTCGTGGCCAAGACCATGTGGGCGCTGGGACAGACGCGCGACGCAACCCGCCTGCAGGAGCTCTTCTACGCCCCCGTGAACCACGACCGTCTGACGGAGGCCTAGCGCGGGCGGCACAGGACGGGAGCATTAAAGGTTACAAGTTGGTATCCGCCGCGCGCGCGGGGGCTCAAACCGAGCTTAGCAGGCAAATTCCACAGATAGAATGGCTGCTACCACTAGGGATGCGCACCCAGGGGCCGCGCGGCGCAAGCCCGCCCGCGGAAGGGCGCGCAGAAAGGAAGGGGACCCATGAACTCCATCTCTAGGCGCTCGTTCGTCGCCGGCGCCGCCGGCTCGGCCCTGCTCGTGCTCTCCGCGTGCGGCGCTTCCAACTCCAGCTCGTCCGACGACTCCGGCGAGAAGACCTACAAGGTCGGCGTCCTGCAGCTCACGCAGCACGCCGCCCTCGATGCCGCCAACGAGGGCTTCGTCGAGGCCCTCGACGAGTCTGGCATCAAGTACACGATCGACCAACAGAACGCCAACAACGACCAGAGCGCCTGTGCCACCATCGCCTCCAAGCTCGTGGGCGACGGCGACGACCTGATCTACGTCATCGCCACGCCGGCCGCCCAGGCCGTAGCCGCCGCGACAAGCGACATCCCCATCGTGGGCTCCGCCATCACCGACTACGCCGCCTCCGGCCTCGTCGCCGACAACGACAAGCCCGGCGGAAACCTCACCGGCACCTCCGACATGAACCCGGTTGACGACCAGATCGCTATGCTCCAGAAGGTCCTGCCCAACGCCAAGCACGTGGGCATGCTCTACTGCACCGCCGAGTCGAACTCGCAGCTGCAGGTCGAGATGGCCGAGGCTGCCTGCGACAAGGCCGGCCTCACGCACGACCGTTACACCGTCTCGAGCTCCAACGAGGTCCAGAGCGTCGTCGAGTCGATGGTAGGCAAGGTCGACGCCGGCTACACCCCCACCGACAACACCATCGCCGCCGCTGCCGCCCAGGTGGGCCAGATTGCCAAGGAGGGCAAGCTGCCCTTCATCACCGGCGAGGAGAACATGTGCATGGGCATGGGCATCTGCACCCTCTCCATCGACTACAAGGAGCTGGGCAAGATGGCCGGCCAGATGGCCGTCAAGATCCTGAAGGGCGAGGACACCCCCGCCAACATGGCCATCGAGACCGAGACGGGCGACCAGCTCAAGGTCGTCAAGAACGAGGAGATGGCCGAGGCCCTCGGCATCGACCTGTCCGCGCTCGACGCCTAGGGGTCGAGCGCGGATGACGCGGGGCGCCTCGCCCACGCTAAACTAGTGCGCGTTGCACGCTTTCGCGCCCCGGTGGGAAATCCGTCGGGGCGCATTTGAATGGAAGGAACCACATGCTGACAGCAATGCTCGGCGCCGTGTCCCAGGGAATCCTGTGGGGCATCATGGTGCTCGGCGTCTTCATCACCTACAAGCTGCTCGACATCCCCGACCTGACGGTCGATGGCAGCTTCGCCACGGGCGGCGCGGTCTGCGCGGTGCTCGTGGTCGCTGGCGTGAACCCCGCGCTGGCCATCGTCGCCGCCATGGCCGCGGGCGCCGTCGCCGGCGCGGTCACGGGCTTCCTCACCACGGTGTTCGAGATTCCCGCGATCCTCTCGGGCATCCTCACCCAGATCAGCCTGTGGTCAATCAACCTGCGCATCATGGGCAAGTCGAACACGCCGCTGCTCACGAGCGACACCGTGTTCAGCCAGCTGGGCAACGCCACCGGCCTCACCTCCAACGTCTGCGCCATCATCGTGGGCCTCATCGTGGCCGTGGTGATCGTTGCCGGCCTGTACTGGTTCTTTGGCACTGAAATTGGCAGCGCCCTGCGCGCCACCGGCAACAACGAGGCCATGATCCGTGCCCTGGGCGTCAACACCAACCGCACCAAGATGCTCGCGCTCATCCTGTCCAACGCCCTCGTTGGCCTATCGGGTGGCCTCATCTGCGAGCAGCAGAAGTACGCCGACATCGGCATGGGCACCGGCGCCATCGTCATCGGCCTTGCCGCCATCGTCATCGGCGAGGTGCTCGGCCGTCTGCTGCCTGGCGGCCTCTCCAAGTTTGGCGCCAGGCTCGTCTCGGCCGTCGCTGGCTCCGTGGTCTACTTCCTCATCCGCGCCGTCGTTCTGCAGATGGGCATGGACGCCAACGACATGAAGCTCCTCTCGGCCATCATCGTGGCCCTGGCCCTGTGCGTGCCCGTGGTGTGGGAACGCATCCAGAGGCGCCGCTCCTACTCGAAGGGAGGCGAGCAGTAATGACGACGATGCTCAAGCTCACCAACGTCAAGAAGACCTTCAACCCGGGAAGCGTGAACGAGAAGCGCGCCCTGACCGGCGTCAACCTCGAGCTCGAGGAGGGCGACTTCGTCACCGTCATCGGCGGAAACGGCGCCGGCAAGTCGACGCTGCTCAACATGGTCTAGGGCGTCTACCCGCTCGACTCGGGCGTCATCGAGCTCGGTGGCGTCGACGTCTCGCGCCTCTCCGAGCCCGCGCGCGCCAAGTACCTGGGCCGCGTGTTCCAGGACCCGATGATGGGCACCGCTGCCGACATGCAAATCGACGAGAACCTGGCCCTCGCCAGGCGTCGCGGCAAGCACCGCGGCCTCGCCTGGGGCATCTCCGCGGCCGAGAAGAAGGAGTATCCCGAGCTGCTCGCCACGCTTGGCCTTGGCCTCGAGACGCGCATGGCTGCTAAGGTGGGCCTGCTCTCCGGCGGCCAGCGCCAGGCACTCACCCTGCTCATGGCCACGCTCACGAACCCCAAGCTGCTGCTGCTCGACGAGCACACCGCGGCCCTCGACCCCAAGACGGCCGCCAAGGTCCTCGAGCTCACCGACAAGATCGTCTCCGAGCGCGGCCTCACCACCCTCATGGTGACGCATAACATGAACGACGCCATCCGCCTGGGCAACCGCCTCATCATGATGCACAACGGCAACGTCATCTATGACGTGCGCGGCGAGGAGAAGAAGCGCCTCACCGTATCCGGCCTGCTCCAGAAGTTCGAGGAGGTCTCGGGTGGCGAGCTCGCCAACGACCGCATGCTGCTGAGCTAGCCTCACCTGGCATAGCCACCCGCTCGAGGGGCCTCGCACTTGGTGCGGGGCCCCTTTTGCATGCTATTCTCTACCTGTGCTTTTTGGCGAGGCGCCCGCGCGTGCCCGTCGTCCCCTTAAGAGAACAGGAGGGCTCATCTCCATGAGACCCGAGACTTCCGAGGCGCTCGCTCGCCTCGTCTCCATCTACGTTGCTCTGATCGAGCGCACCGGCATCGACATCAACGACGCCAACATCAACAGGATCATGACCGACCCGTTTGCCGCGTGCGAGTCGCTCAACGAGCTCGCCGTGAAGGTGGGCGCCCTCGACGCCGAGGCCGACGCCGTGATCGCCGCCATCTACGAGTCGATGGACGCCGCCGACGCCCGCTCGGCCGCTGACGAGACCTGCCTTACCATGGCTGCGTCGGCCTGGGAGACCACCCACGTCGAGCGCCCCGTCCCCGAACCCGAGCCGGAGCCCGAGCCCCAGCCGGCCGACGAGGCCAAGGATGCCGAGGTCCCCGATGAGGCCGAGGACAAGCCCAAGCGCCGTCGCCGCTCCAAGGCCAAGAAGGCCGAGGGCGAGGATGCCGCCGAAGCCCCCGAAGAGGCCGCCGACGGCCAGGGTGCCAGGGAGCAGGAGCAGGGTACCCCGCAGGAGGCCCCCGTCGACACCAAGCCGGGCCGCCGCTCGCGCGCCAAGGCCAAGGCCGAGCGCAAGGACATGGACGCCCGGACCGAGAAGGACGCCCCCGGCAAGAAGAGGCGCGCGAAGAAGGACGAGGCAGCCCCCGCAGACGAGCAGTCCGCCGACGCCCCCGTCGTTGCCGACAAGCCCGCGGAGGCAGTCGCCCCCGAGACGAGCGCAAAGACCGAGACGCCCGCAGCCGCCAAGGCCGAGTCGCTCTCCGTTGACCAGGCGGTCGCCATCCTGGGCGTGAGCCGCCCCACCATCTACAAGCTCATCGAGTCGGGCGAGCTGCCAGCCTACAAGAAGGGCCGTTCCTGGCGCATCTCCGCCGAGGCCGTCTCCAAGCGCGCGGCCAACTAGCACCCGCGCAGGGGCACCCAGCCACAGACGAGGGGCGCGACAGCCAGACGGTCGCCGCGCCCCTCTCTCGTAAACATGAGGCGGCATGGGCCACGCGCACGGACGCTAGCGGCGCAGGGCCTCCTCGCCAGAACTCCCAAGGTCGTCCTCGCCAATGAACAGCGGCACGGCCACGCGCGTGTAGACCGCCAGCCACGCCATCGACAGACAGAAGCCTCCCAGCACGTCGCTCGCATAGTGAACACCCAGGTAGATGCGGCTCACGCCAATCATCACGATGACGAGGGCAAAACCCGTGGCATAGAGGCGGCGCAGGCGGCGGTCGGCCTCGTACTTCCACACGAGCCAGGCGAGCAGGCCAAAGAAGGCCATGGCCACCATCGAGTGGCCCGAGGGGAAGCTGAACCCGCTTGCCGTCGCCAGCCTGAAGCCATCAGGGCGCGGGCGCTGGATGATGAACTTGAGCACCTGATTGATGACGACGACCAGCACGAGGTTCACCGCGCAGCACATGCCCGGGCGCTTGCCCGGGGCAAACGCCGCCACCGCAAGCAGCAGCACCACGAGCGAGACGGGCGTGGCAAGCGCCGAGAAGCTCTCCATGACGGGCGTGAGCCAGGGGGTGCGCAGGTGCTCGACGATGAGCCAGTAGGCCGCGCGGTCAAGCCGCATCGACTCGACATCGTACACGTCCTCGAGGATCATGAGGAAGACCAGCACGCAGGCGCACACCACGATGACGCGCAGGTTCTTTCTCGCAAGCCCCGCGAGGCTGCTCGCGACGCCCCTCGCTCCCCGGTTCTTTTCGTCCATTGTTCTTGCTCCTTCTTGCATCAAACGTATGCCCCTAGCTTACGGTGCCGAGGCGCCTGGGGCGATACGTTTTAAGAAGCGTTTATACAAACTGCGGCCCCGCGCCAGAGTCGAGGGGCCGCAAGGATGGGGCGATGCCTCACACCCGCTCGACGGGCGGAGCACAGGCGAGCCGATGGGGATGGGGGCTAGAGGGCAGAGGCTAGAGGCTCGAGACCCACGAGGCGGCGTCGGCGGTGCCGCGGAGCACCCTGCCATCAACCCAGGTGGCCTCGGGCGCGAACTTCTTAAGCTCGGCGGTGGTGCCGCCCATGGCGCTGCCGCCCGAGGTGGCCCAGGTCACGACTCTCTTGCCCGCAAGGTTCGCCGCCTCGACCCAGGTGCCGACGATGCGCGGGGCCACATACCACCAGATGGGGAAGCCAAGGAGGATCGTGTCATAGCCAGAGAGGTCGCCGGGGGCACTCGCGAGCTCGGGACGCGCCGCGGGGTCCTTCCCCTCGAGCGTGGAGCGGCTCGAGCCGTCGCGCCAGTTGAGGTCGGCCGCGGTGTAGGGAG
>NZ_CEVYAT010000076.1:0-7465 GCF_982402205.1 Parolsenella sp.
AACGTGTGAAGCGCGGGGGTGAGCGGCAGGAGACGGATGGGCGTCGGCGGCCAGCGGGGCAATGGGGCATGCGGGCGGTCGCGTGACACAGGCGCGGCGGCGAAAGCACGCGGCCGGGCGGCTTGCGGGGCTATGCGAGCGATTGGGCGGCACGAGCGCGCTCGCGGGACGCGCAGCCGAGCGACCGGCATGGCCATGCGAGCGGTGGTGCCCGCTCATATACGGATGACAGAAGCAGAAGCGCCACCCGCGAATGCACGGGTGGCGTTTGCAGCAAAGCACCGATAAATGTAGGGACCCTTCCCCGCCCAAACAAGCCCTTTGCAGCAAACGGCCGATTTCTGCAAGAAATAGTCCTGCCCAAATTGGCCGCCTGCAGCAATGTGCCGATTTCTGCAAGGCGCCACGACGCCAAAACATGCCCCCTGCAGCAAACGACCGTTTCCTGCAAGAAAAAGCCCTGCCCAAATTGGCCGCCTGCAGCAATGTGCCGGTTTCTGCAAGGCGCCACGACGCCAAAACATGTCCCTTGCAGCAAATGGCTGGTTCTGGCAAGGAGTCCCTCTTCCCTCACAGAGAGGATCAATGCCAAATGTTGCAAACTGCGGTTCTTGCCGGTCGGTTTTGCACAAAGGCGCGGTTCTTGCCGCGTCTCGGCCCCTACTTGGCCCTTTTCGCGGAAAGAACCGCAACAATGTGCATTTCTGCGCGGCAAGAACCGCTGGTTTGACACAAACGGCAGGCAGGGCAGCGCACGGGAAGAGCGAAGGCGGCACGCTAAGGACCCTCCGACCTGTGGGACGACCCCACCCTGTCAGCGCACGAGAAGAGCGAAGGCGGCACGCTAAAGGGACATGCGCCCAAGCCGTCGGGACGCCATGCGAGAAGAGCGGCGATATCGTGGGCCCCGACAGGTAACCGGCAGCGGCTACGCGTTGGCGCGGGGGTGGGCCTCCATGTAGACCTCGCGCACGTGGGTGCGGTCGAGGTGCGTGTAGAGCTGCGTCGTCGAGATGTCGGCATGTCCCAGCAGCTCCTGGACGATGCGCAGGTCGGCCCCGCCCTCGAGCATGTGGGTCGCAAAGCTGTGCCTCAGCGTGTGCGGGTGCAGCCCCTCGATGCCCACGACCGTCCCGGCCTTGGCCACCAGCGCGTGCACGCTCTGCCTCGACAGGCGCCTGCCACGGTTGTTGAGGAACACCGCGCTGCTCGACACGCGCGAGCTCACCAGCTGCGGGCGCCACGTCTCGAGGTACTCGCCCAAGACGCTGGCCGCCGAGCCCACGATGGGCACGATGCGCTCCTTGTCGCCCTTGCCCACCACGCGCAGCACCTGCTCGTCGAGCATCACCTGACGCAGGTCAAGCCCACACAGCTCGGACACGCGCAGTCCGCAGCCATAAAGCACCTCGACGATCGCGTGGTCGCGCTGACCCGCAGGCGTCTCGGGAAAGGGTTGGTCGAGAAGGGCAGCGGCCTGCTCGCGGCTGATCACGTCGGGCAGGCGGTCGGGCTTCTTGGGCAGGGGCAGGTCGGCCGCGGGGTGGTTGTCGGCGATGCGCTCGGCCACCATGAAGCGGTGGAACCCCTTGATGGCGGACACCGCACGCTCGACGCTCGAGATGGCAAGGCCGCTCTCGCGCAGACGGCGCACGTGCGCCTCGATGCGCTCGCGCGTGACCTGCTCGGGGCGCGTCACGCCGTCGCGGCGAAGTCCCGCAAGGTAGCTGCGCAGGTCGCGGCCATAGGCCAGCACGGTGTTGCGCGAGCAGCCGCGTTCGACCGCCACGTAGTTGAGATACTCCTTGAGCGCACGAGAAAGTTCCAAGCTGGTCCGCCCCCACGGATCGCCGCAGCCACGATGAGCGCGGCGCGGATGAACGAGTCGCCCCAGGCACGGGGCCCAGGGCGACATAATACTAGCGTCAGTTCGACAAACGCGAGCGCCCAACTCGGCAAAGGCTCGCGAGAAATCGACGGGTCTACTCCCCCGGGGTCACCTCGTGGCGGTCGACGCCCTCGTGACGGGCGATCGCGGCACGCACGAACTCGCGGAACAGCGGCTGCGGGCGCGTTGGACGGCTCTTGAACTCGGGGTGGAACTGCGCGGCGACGAACCACGGATGCACGTCCTCGGGCAGCTCGACCATCTCGACGAGACGGTCGTCGGGCGAGACGCCGGAGAAGGTGAGGCCGGCCTGGTGCAGCTTGTCGCGGTAGGCGTTGTTGACCTCGAAGCGGTGACGGTGGCGCTCGTAGACGAGCTCCTCGCCATAGGCCTCACGGGCAAGTGTGCCCTCGGCGACCTTGCAGGGGTAGGCGCCCAGGCGCATGGTGCCGCCCTTGGAGGTGACGTCCTCCTGGTCGGGCATGAGGTCGATCACCGGGTACTCGCAGTCGGGCACGAACTCGGTGGAGCTGGCGCCCGGCATGCCGGCGACGTTGCGGGCGTACTCGCAGACAGCCACCTGAAGGCCCAGGCAGATACCCAAGAACGGGGTCTTGGTCGTGCGGGCGCGGTGCGTGGCGAGGATCTTGGCCTCGAGGCCGCGGATGCCAAAGCCGCCGGGCACGAGGATGCCGTCGGCGTCGCCCAGGACCTGCTCGACGTCGGCCTCGGTAAGGTTCTCGCCGTCGATGAGGTTGATGTCGACGTGGCGGCCGTAGTAGACGCCGGAGTGGTGCAGGGCCTCGATGACCGAGAGGTAGGCGTCGGGCAGCTGGGTGTACTTGCCCACCACGGCGATCTTGGTGACGTCGGACTTGGCGTTGGCCTCGTGCATGCGGCTCGTGAAGCCGTACCACTCGCTCATGTCGCTCTTGCGCGGCTCGAGGCCCAGGCGCTCGCAGACCTTGAGGTCAAAGCCCTGGTTGGCGAGGTGCTGCGGCACGTCGTAGATCGAGGCGCAGTCGGAGTTCTCGAAGACGCAGTCGGGCTCGACGTCGCAGAAGCTCGCGATCTTGGCGCGGATCGACTCGTCGACCTCGTGGTCGGAGCGGCACATGATGAAGTCGGGCTGGATGCCCATGGAGCGCAGCTCGCGCACGGAGTGCTGGGTCGGCTTGGTCTTGACCTCGTGGGCTGCGGCGATGTAGGGCACGAGACTCACGTGGATGAGGCAGCAGTCGGCGGCGCCCTTCTCCTTGCGGAACTGGCGGATGGCCTCGACGAAGGCCTGGCCCTCGATGTCGCCGATGGTGCCGCCGAGCTCGGTGATCACGACGTCGGCGCCGGTCTGCTCCTCGACGCGGCGGAAGCGCTCCTTGATGGCGTTGGTGACATGCGGGATGACCTGCACGGTGCCGCCCAGGAAGTCGCCACGACGCTCGCGGGCGATGAGACTCTGGTAGATGGCACCGGTGGTGAAGTTGGAGTTGCGCGTGAGGTTCTCGTCGATGAAGCGCTCGTAGTGGCCCAGGTCGAGGTCGGACTCGTAGCCGTCCTCGGTAACGAAGACCTCGCCGTGCTGGAACGGGCTCATCGTGCCCGGGTCAACGTTGAGGTAGGGGTCGGCCTTCTGCATCATGACCTTGTAGCCGCGGCTTTTGAGCAGGCGACCGAGCGAGGCAGCGGTGATGCCCTTGCCAAGGGACGAGACGACGCCTCCGGTTACGAAGATGTGCTTTGTCATGCGAGGAAACCTTCCCGTAGATACCAACATTTCTCTTTCTACGGGTCTTCATCCTAGCACCGCGCAAGGAGCGCGGCGGGCGCGCGGGCCAATTCATTATTTGTTAACGCGTTGTACGCCGAGGGGGCGTACGCAAGCGAGGGGCGTGCATAAGAAAGCGGCCAGCCCCTGTGGGCCAGCCGCTCCCCCATTAAGTGCCACACCAGCCATCAGCTGGCATTATGGTGCGAGAAGTGCGTAAGGACGCCATGCGCGGCACCGCTCCTTACGCGAGCAGGTAGCGGCGAATCGCCTCCGCCACGCCGTCGTGGTCGTTGTCGGCCACCTGCACGTCCGCAGCGGCGACGGCCTCGGGAAGGGCGTTGCCCATCGCCACGCCAAGGCCCGCCGACCGCAGCATCGACAGGTCGTTCTCGGCGTCTCCCACGGCGATGGTCCGGTCGTTGTCGATGCCCAGGATCTGCGCGAGACGGGCCACGCCCTGGCCCTTGTCGATGCCGCGCGCCGTGAACTCCATGGTCGAGCGCTCGGCGTTGGTGATCACGACGTCGTCGCCCTCGAGCAGCTCGCGGCAGCGGTCGCGGGCCTCGACGCTCGCGAAGTGGAAGTTGAGCTTGGAGAGGTTGCCGCGCAGCTCGCGGGCAAGGGCGTGGGCGTCATCGACCATGGTGCAGGTCTTGCGGTAGAGGTCGGCGTAGGCGCCCACGCCGACCTCCTCCACGCGCTCGACCTCGTCGGGCTGCATGTAGACGTTGGCACCGCTCGTTACCTCGAGCAAGAAGAAGCCGAGGCCCTCGGCCACCTCGAGTGCGCGGTCGACGAAGGCGGGGTCGAGGCACTGCTCGAACATGGTCTTGTCCTGCTCGAGGTCATAGATCGTGGCGCCGGCGCAGCAAATTGCGTAGCGAACGCCGGGCAGGTCGTTCTTGTAGAGGGCCACCATCGCAGGGCAGCGGCCCGAGCTGATGGCAACGGCCTTGCCGGCGTCGGACGCACGGCGGATGGCGTCGAGCGAGCTGGGTAGCACGCGCTTCTTCGAGTCGAGCAGCGTTCCGTCCATGTCGAGCGCAATGAGCTGGTAAGCCATGAATCCCCCCGGATAGCATTGTGGCCTTGCGGTGGCTCCAACGATACCCGAAGGAGCGGCCGCGGGGCCACGAGAGACGAAGTTTGATGTGAGCGGGCAGGGTTGAAAGGCATGACCGTCTCGGCAGCGTCCTTCTCGGACAGGGGCTAGGCCGCGGCGAGGTGGTGGTGACGGCGCTCGCGCAGGCGGTCGACGAGCTGGTCGCCCAGCTCGGAGTAGAGGGCGCCGCCCAGCACGAGGCACGCGCCGGCGACGTTGGCCATGCTCATGGGCTCGCCCAGCAGCACGGCGGAGAGTACCACGGCCGAGAGGGGCTCGAGGTAGCCGCAGACCGCGACGCGCGTCACGGGCAGCTCGCCCATCGAGGAGAAGTACATGAAGCAGCCGAGACCCGTGTTGACGAGGCCGATGCAGAGGATGGCTCCCACGTTGAGATGAGCGAGCTCGACGGCGCTCGGAGCGGCAAAGGTGCCCGCGACGGCGCACCCCACGAGGTAGACGGCCACGGCAGAGAAGCTGCCGCACAGCTGAAGCGCGGAGCACTCGACGCCCCCGATAAAGTTAACCTTCTTGGAGAAGATCACCATGACAGCGTACATGACCGCGCTCATGGCGCCCAGGAAGATGCCCATGGGCTGGATGGCGCCGTCCGCACCGCCTCCCACCACGAGAAACGCGCCGCAGATGACGGCGACAAACCCCAGCAGCTTCTGGGCCGTGAGACGCGTGCCAAAGAGTACGGGCGAGAGGACCATGACGATGACGGGGCCGCAGTAGAAGAGCAGCGACGCCGTGCCCACGCCCATGTAACGGTAGGCCTCGAAGAGGAAGAGCCACGCAACGCCCAGGGCGGCACCCGATATCAGCAGGTAGAGGGCTTCGCGCGGGTGGCTGGGCGCCTGCAGGTTGGCGCGGTTGCGGCGACTCGCGAGCACTACGCCCGCGAGCAGCGCGGCGCCCAGGGTCACGCGCGCCAGCACGATGAAGATGCTCGGCAGGTCGATCATCGAGGCGACAATGCCGTTGGAGCCAAAGAGGACGAGCGAAGCGAGGTACTTCTTGCTGGCGTTGGACATGGGAAGGGCGCTTCCTTGCTGCGTGAGGGCGATTTTCCGTACCCCAGTGTGACAGCGCCCATGCTAGGATAAAAGCGCATGTTTAGCATACTTGCTAGCACAATATCGCATGGCATACGTGTCAAGGGGGACGGGCCTGTTGGCACGCATTAGGCCAAAGGCGAGCATGACAACGGGGACGTGCCTTTTGCCACATGACAGAAGGCACGTCCCCAGTGTCATAGGCCAGAGAGAAAGGATGACCGTGGACGCGGCAATCCAGAAGTACCAGGCGCTCAGCTGCGCCGTTCGTCTCGGCAGCATCAGCGCCGCGGCCCACGAGCTGGCCTACAGCCAGTCGGGCGTCTCGCGCATGATCGCAGACCTCGAGCGCGAGTGGGGCTTTGCCGTGCTCGAGCGCGGCCGGCGCGGCGTGCGCCTCACGGAAGACGGCGCGCTCGTGATGCCCTTCGTCGAGGTGCTGTGCGAGGACCACCGACGCCTCGCCGAGCGCGTGGGCGAGGTCGCAGGCCTCGAGCGCGGCCACATCACCATCGGCACCTTCTCGAGCGTGGCGACCCACGTGCTGCCCGACGCCATCGGGCGCTTCCAGGCGGCGCACCCCGCCATCGAGTACGAGCTGCGCATGGGCGACTACAACCAGATCGAGGAGTGGGTTGCCGAGGGTGTCGTCGACTTTGGGTTTCTCCCCTACCCGCCCCAGACGCCGCGCGAGGGCCTGGCACGCGAGGAGGTGCTGGTGGACGAGCTGCTCGCCGTGATGCCGCCACGCCACGAACTGGCCGCCGGGGCGCGCGTGACACTCGCCGACCTCTGCCGCGACCCGTTCATCCTGCTCGAACGCGGCGACAACAACGAGATCAGCCCGCTGTTCGAGGCGGCCGGCCTTACGCCCGCGACCAAGCTCGCCACCTGGGACGACTACGCCATCATGAGCATGGTCGAGAACGGCCTAGGCGTCTCGATTCTGCCGGCGCTGATCCTGCGCCGCTGCCCCTACGCCATTGAGACGCGTCCGCTCGAGCCCGCCGTGACCCGCAACATCTGCGCCGTTTTTCGCCCGGGCCTGCTGAGCCACGCGGCCCGCGCCTTCCTCGACTGCCTCACGCAGGGCACGGGGCAGGCCTAGCGTCGCCCGCCGGGCGAAACGGCCAGCCATCTGGCGGCAGAGCCCCGCTCATCCGATTTATGTATTGGGAGGCTCTCCGGCGCGTAGATCGGATGAACGAACGAGCGGCGGCAGACAAAAGGGGCGGCGAGGGATCGAATTTCCCCCCGCCGCCCCGCGTCTACCTTGCTTGAGACGTTGCAGCAGCCTGGCGCCGCGCGCTCGCCTACTTGTGGAAGTAGCCGCTGCGCTCGTACTTGGGCTCGCAGCAAACGTTGATGCCCAGGCGGCGAAGCAGCTGCTCGTCGGTGGCGCTGATGATCACCGAGAAGAACGCGTCGCAGCCACGTAGCTGCGAGAGGCCGTCGAGCACACGCGCGGCCGTCTCGTCGGTCGCCGAGGTGATCGAGAGTGCCATGAGCGTCTCGTCGGTGTGCAGGCGCGGGTTCTTGCTGCCCAGCGCGCGCGTCTTGAGGCGGCTGATGGGCTCGATCGCGCCATCGGAGATGACCTCGACGTCCAAGTCGACGCCCGCGACGGACTTGAGCGCATTCCTGAGCAG
>NZ_CEVYAT010000077.1:0-7440 GCF_982402205.1 Parolsenella sp.
CATCAAGGTCTACGACTTCAAGACCGCCGGCTTTGGCATCGAGAAGGTCATGCAGGGCACCTACGTCGACTCCCCGCTCTCCTTTGACCCCAACCACCCCTTCATCGAGGGCTTCCGCCGCACGCAGAAGCTCGCCGGTGACACGCCCGTGAAGCAGACCATCTCGGGCCCCAACATGATTACGCTCGACTCGGTGGTTCTCTCGGCCCAGTACGCCGCCAACCCCGTCTACGCCAACCTCGACGAGTTGCGCCACGACCTGGCCAAGACCTACCAGGACGCCATCAAGGCCTTCCACGACGCGGGCTGCCGCTATCTGCAGCTCGATGACACGAGCTGGGGCGCCCTGTTCTCGCCGCGCTTCCGCGCCAAGATCGAGGCCTGCGGCTACGACCCCGACGAGCTCATCGACGTCTTTGGCGACATCACCGACGAGGCGCTCGAGGGCAGGCCTGACGACATGGTCATCACGACCCACATGTGCAAGGGCAACTTCATGAGCCACTGGCTCTACGAGGGCACCTACGAGACCATCGCCCGCCGCCTGCTCAACATCCGCGGCTTCGACGGATTCTTCCTCGAGTACGACGACGAGCGCTCCGGCAGCTTCGAGCCGCTGCGCCACCTGCCCGCTAACACCGACCAACGCGTCGTCCTGGGCCTCGTGACCACCAAGACGGCCGAGCTCGAGGACCCCGAGCGCATCCGCGAGCACATCGCCGAGGCCGCCAAGATCGTGCCGCTCGAGCGCCTGTGCCTCTCGCCGCAGTGCGGCTTCTCCTCCACCGAGGAGGGCAACTCGATCGACCCGTCCGTGCAGTGGGAGAAGCTCGCGCTCGTGCGCGACATCGCCCGCTCCGTGTGGGACGACGCCGGCGAGGCGTAAGGCGAGCCACGTAGCGCCCGCTTGGGGCCGGGACGCCACGCGCGTCTCGGCCCCTTTTGTGTGGAACGGGGTGCCGCGAGTGCGACCCCGCCCCCAACGCGCCATTTGTTGCGCACGTCTCTGCGGCCCCAAACGTGCTGTATCGATGGCGGCCTGCCGCCAGCCATAACGCACCATTGGTTGCGCACGTCTCGGCCGCTTCAAACGTGCCGGACCGATGGCGGCGCGGCCCCAAACGTGCCGAACCGATGACGACGCTGCCACGTTCAACCGCCCTGGGACACGCGGGGGATGCCGAACTTCTCGAGCTTGGCCACCAGCCGCTCCTCGTTCACTATATCGGCATACGAGAAGCGCATGATCCTGTCGACGTAGAGCGTGAGCTGCGACTCCCTCATGCGCTCGTTGCTCATCACCGCCACGGCGTCGCGCCCCTTCGTCATCTCGGGGTTCACGTACTTCTCGTGCCCGTCGAGCTCGCCCGCCACCGTCCTGCCATCCGCGAGGTGCCACAGGTAGTCACAGCGCCACGACTCGCCCTCGCAATTCGCATTGCCCACAACAACCTGCAGCTCAGGCAGCATGAAGCCATGGCGGATCATCACCGCACGACCCATCGACTCGCCACCGCTCTCGCTGCGCGCGTCGGCCCAAGCAACGCACGCGAGCGCGTCATCCAACCCGGAACGTCCCTTTCCCAAGCGCAAGACGAGCTCGGCCAGCCGCTCGCGCGTTACGCCGAGACGAGCCAGCGCCGCGTCCGCGATGACCAGCCCCTCGTCAAAGCCCAGCGTGAGCAGGCAGTCGACGATGGTGTCCTCGAACGAGGTCACGCGCACGCCATCGAGCACGACTCCTCTGCGTCTCACGTAGTGGCGCCGCGCGAGCGAGCTGTGGGCCGTTCCGGTGCCCAGCACGTGGCATTTCTTGAGGCGGCCAAACGATATCGGCAACCCGTACAGCAGGGCCGCGCTCGCAAAGCAAAACGTCCAGTTGGGATGGCGACCTGCCTGGCCCCTCAGAATGTGGAGCTCCCTTTGCCTGCGCGACAGGCCCCCCCAATACGCCTTGCGGGCATACAGGCTCGGGCGCGGAGAAACAAGGCCATGTCCCACCCTGCGCTCGAGCGCCGCCCTCAGCGCCCGGTCGTGAACGGACAGACAGGCGCCCTTGCCCTGGGCCTCATCAAGCAGACGATCTATCTCGGCCGTTCTTCTCGGCGCCATGACCCCTCCCCTCTTTGTAGGGCGAGGATAGCAAGCCAGGCGCTCAAGGAATCTAACAGGCATCTAACAGGGGTCTAACACGCGAGGTCAACCGCCATTTCTTGCCAAATAATGACCAGGGGCCAAATCCGCCGAACGGCATGTTTTCGAGCGCGACCGCAACGCGCATCGGTTGCGCACGTCTCGGGCAAGGCCCCATCAGTTAGACACGCCTCTGGAACGGCAGACGTGCAAAACCAATGGCCAACCAATCTGTCCTCAACACGCCATCGATTGCGCACGTCTCGGCGGCCTCAAACGTGCCAAACCGATGGCCATGCGCATCGGCTCTAACGTGCCATTGGTTAGGCATGTCCCAGGGCCTGTAGATGTGCGAAACCGATGGCGCTATAGCCCAGCCTCAACGTCCCATCGGTTGCGCACGTCCCGGCGGCCTCAAACGTGCCAAACCGATGGCGGCCCGCCACCAGCAATAACGTCCCATCGGTTGTGCACGTCTCGGCCGCTTCAAACGTGCCGGACCGATGGTGGCCCACCCGGCGACATACCCGGCGCCGCGCCCGCCCCGCACTCACCCCCATCCCATAGTCTACGTCTATGGAATGGCATACAAGACGCGTAGTACCAGATAGCCGCAAGCCATGGAATACTAATCACCAGCAAACCACTCGGATAAGCGCCCCAGCGGCGCACGACCAAAGGAGACCCCATGTCCTATCACTGGAACTCGCCCTTCCGCTACGACGTCGTCGGCAGCTTCCTGCGCCCGGACGTCCTCAAGCAGGCCCGCGCCGACCACGCCGCGCACCTGATCGATGACGCCCAGCTCAAGGTTGTCGAGGACGAGGCCATCCGCGACCTCGTCGCCAAGCAGAAGGCCGCCGGCTTGCACGTCATCACCGACGGCGAGTTTCGCCGCAGCTACTGGCACCTCGACTTCATGTGGGGCCTGCAGGGCATCGAGCGCCGCACCTCGCGCACGGGCTACATGTTCCACGACGAGGAGACCACGGCCGACACCGCCGTCGTCACGGGCAAGATCTCTGGCGAGAACCACCCGTTCGTCGAGCACTTCAAGTTCGTGAAGGCCCTCGAGGAGGACGGCCAGGTTGCCCGCCAGACCATCCCGGCGCCCATCCAGACCTTCTCCGAGGTCACGCTCGACCGCTGCGACGGCCAGCAGGAGAGCCTACGCGCCGTCTACGCCGATGACGAGCAGCTCGTCGCCGACATCGCCGCCGCCTACCGCACCGTCATCGCCGACCTCTACGCCGCCGGCTGCCGCAACATCCAGTTCGACGACTGCACCTGGGGCATCTATTGCGACACGGACTTCGTGGCCAAGACCGGCATGAGCCCCGTCGACATCCAGAAGGTCTCCGAGCTGGGCGTTCGCCTCAACAACCTCGCTATCGAGGGCAAGCCCGAGGACCTCGTCATCAACACGCACGTCTGCCGCGGCAACTACCACTCCACCTACGCCTTCGAGGGCGGCTACGACCCCATCGCGCCGTACCTGTTCGCCGAGGAGAACGTCAACGCCTTCTACCTCGAGTTTGACACGCCGCGCGCCGGCGGCTTCGAGCCGCTCGCCCACGTGGCCGAGGGCAAGTACGTGGTGCTGGGCCTCGTGACCTCCAAGCAACCGGGCCTCGAGGACGAGGACCTGCTGGTTCAGCGCATCAACGAGGCGGCCAAGTACGTGCCCCTCGACCACCTCTGCCTCTCCCCGCAGTGCGGCTTTGCCTCCTGCGAGTGCGGCAACAAGCTCACCGAGGAGGAGCAGTGGGCCAAGGTCGCGCTGGTCAAGCGCGTGGCCGAGCGCGTCTGGGCCGACGCCAAGTAGGGCCAGCCCACAACTCATGTATGCGAGAGGGGCGGACAGCCAGTAAGGTTGTCCGCCCCTCCTTTTATGCCGAAAAGGTCACAACACTACAAATATCTCAAGCCGACACAACAAGGCGGGCATCAGCCTCGTTACCTAGTTTGCCTAAGCGCTCGCGCTCCTTGATGGCTATCAATTGAAGAACACTCAAGAACCTTATCAATCAACACAGTAAAGAAGTGTTCGCAGCTCAGTTCACCGGGAATTACATCCCGCATCTCATCCGGAATAGTAATTTCCGGCTTAAACTCCATCCCCTTGGAATCAAGCTCGCAGTCATAACAGCTCCACGAGACGGGCATAAGGCAAACCGCATCGTACACATCCCCATCTCGACTTAGCTGCCTCAACATGTGAATAGCTTTGTTAAGGCTGTTAGGTTCTTCACAAATACTAGACTCAACGAGAAAGAAAAAGCCATGGGCAGCCAGAGGGTAGCGCTCCCTTAGGTTCTTAACGTCCCCATAAGCTTCCTCGAAACGATTAGCCAAATTTTTGCCAAAGGAGCTTCCCATTGTCTTAGTCGAAATCAGTAGTTCAGGTCCCGTAAGCCAATTAGACATCCCCACGTCGACTTGTTTTTTGTAAACCGAACCCATTACATACGCATCAGCACAACCAAACTTACGGTTTAAGGCACTTTGGGAAACTCCAAAACGTCTTGACAAAGCCGATATAGCTCCAGAAACCTCAGGATCCAGCACTCTCGGAGAAGAGGCTCTCGGCCAAACACACTCTTCAGAAAAACCGGCGCGCTCTAGCTCACAAGCAATCCACAAATCTACCGCCTTAGCAAATCTGCCAGATTGGGTTTTGTCCCCATCCCGAACGGGAACCTCTAAAAGCGAGAGCAGCTTTCCATATTCAAGCTGAGGAAGATTGTTGGAGTCCCAAAACGGCTTCGAATCGGATGACTTCCACTCTGAAAGAATGGGGTCGAAAGCAGCGAGTTTGTCATCAGCAGTAGCCATTTCTTGCCTCCTCCACCTTTGGCGAATTAGCTCTGTTCAAACGTCTCCCCCTGAGCTCAAATAAAGCGCCCCTGATTCTTTGCGCGCCTTCGGCAGAAATGCCCATCCGCCGATAAAGAATCTCATCGACGAGAACAGTCGCAGCATCTCTATCCCTAGAGGACAAGGCCGTTCCAATTGCATCTGAACGCTTTAACAATTCCGCCTTTGAATCTAGCAGGATATCGGCGGAAGGCATCAACCACTTTCTTGCTTCCCTCGGCTCCAATTTAAGCACCCCTCCGCCATATGAACGCCCAACAAGCTCAGCCGAAACAAGGGACAGTGAAGACATTGCTGCAAAGGGAAGAAGCCTCCCCAAGTCTGGCGAATAATCCTCATTCAGAATTAGCCCATGCACCGAATTCAGATGTGCAATGCGAGCCGAATTGAAGCAGAGATTCGGCCCCATTCCATTCATATATGTCAGGAATATATCGCATCGCTTCACCCCCGGGACTCTCCACCAAGGAGAACGTACGCGGCACTTATAAGCCTGATTAACTTCCAAGCTTTCACCATAGGCGATATATTTTTTCGCCGGCCCGCTTGGTTGGTCATCTTGCGGAGAAAATAGCCACGTTTTCATATCCTTGGAGACAAGGGAGGCAAAGTCATCTTCATCCAATTCGAAGCGTCGAAGGTGCCGAGAGCCGGAGGGACAAATTGGTTCGAGATCAGACTTACCTAGTCCCCACTTTTGAACTTCTGAAGAAGATAGGGTGAAATACTTATTGGCACCAGTAACCGCGCCGAGTTTAATCTCGCCATAATCCCCCAGAGGAGTAGTGAGGGTATCTGGTAGTTTTGAAAGCAGTTCACTGGCGCTCTGATAAGCAAATCCAATAGGCCACTTGTTCGCACTATCAACTTCAAGAGTCCGAAAGCAGCCCTTTCCCAGATCGAGAGTAGACACCGCTTGCATCAGCGAAATTGCAGCGGAAGAGCCGCAGTCAAAACCATCCGCAAGAAGTAGAACAACTTCTTCCTGAACTTCGGGGAATACTCTTTTCTCGAAGGAGACAATCTTGACGTCAGAAAACCGACGAAGAAAAAATCTCCTAATCGATGCAGCATAATTAGCGCTCAAAAGCTCAGCGGGCAGCACCATACCCATTCTCCCGCCACGTGATAAAAATCGCGCAGCATGAACAACGAAGGGTGCCCACGATGATGCAGTTGAGCCAACAGCAACTCCCATTGAAAACGCAGACTCTATTGCTTTATTTCTCTGAGAACCCGTAAAGTCTTGGAACCGAATGTAAGGCGGGTTTCCGACGATAGCCGTATAGATGGGAGTCGGATTTAAATCGAAAAAGTCACCCACCTCTATATTTGCGTGCACGCCCTTTGACTCGAGCTCGGAACAGGCAATCGCGGCGCTGTCTTCATGCAGTTCAACCCCCGTAAGGTTTGAACCAATCTCATCCAGAGAGGCTCCAAGTTTCTTCAACCTATTCGCAGCCTCAGAAAGGAAAACCGCTTCTCCGCACGAGGGCTCAAGGACACGGTCTAGTCTTCCCCTAATACAATACTTACAAATATATTCGGCCAAACGCGGAGGAGTATAGAAGGCTCCGCGTGCCTTCCTATCACTTCGAGTGTCCAAAGCTTCACTCAATACAGACCCGTACGCCACTCTTTCCTCCTTCTCTCATATAAATAGTATCTCAACCGCATCTGACAATTATTAATCCCTACAGCGCGAGTCTTGCGATGGCGCCGGAGAGCTCGCGGACGCACGGCGCCAGGTCCCGGCCCCTCTCGCCCAGGCACGCCAGCGCACGCACGAGCGCCACGTTGGCCTCCTGCGACATGACGCCCGCACGCATCGCACGCGCCATGCGAAGGGCTCCGCCAAGCACGCACAGCAGCAGCGAGACAACGTCTACGTCCGTCATGTCAACGTGCGCGGACGCGCCCATCGCCACGCCGCGGTGCTCGGCCACGTGCTCGGAGCGGGCGCGCACGGCAGCGGTAAGCTCCTCGAGACGCGTCTCGTCCTCGCAGGCACATGCCGCAGCAGCGCCCTCGATGACCACGCCAAAGGCGTGCTCGCACGGCACGAAGCCCTCATGTGCATCCATCGCGGCGCACATCGTGGCGCCCAGGCCCACGAGCTGGGCAACGAGCACCTCGCGCGCCCGCTCAATGCGCCGGATCTGTTCCGCATCTGCCATGGCCTCAACCTGACCGTGGACAACCTGCTCGCTCATCGCGCTCTCCCCTCTCGCCGGACGCGCCGGCGCTCGTCGTGTCAGCGCGATGGTACCAGCCAGTCGCAGCAAAAATGGGGCCAGCCGCACGCACGCGGCTGGTCCCCACAAGTCAAACACGAAGCGTTCGCAAGCGAGTGCCGCCCCCACAGCCAGCACGCCACGCGGCCCCGCGGCCACGACCGGCAGCGACCACAGGCATCAGGCTCCCTACAGC
>NZ_CEVYAT010000078.1:0-7319 GCF_982402205.1 Parolsenella sp.
AACCTGGTGCAGCTGCCCGGCTTTGGCGACATGCACCGCGTGCGTGCGTGGCTGCCAAGCCTGAGGGGCTGCGAGCTGCGGCGCGTTTACGGCAACGGCTCGTTCGTGCGGCCCGTCTCGGGCGAGGCACCGCGCGGCACGCTGCTGGTGCTGGGAGACTCGGTGGCCCAGGGCTTCACCGTGGGCGACTCGGCGCTTGCCTGGCCAAGCCTTGTGGCCGACGAGCTGCAGTACGGCCTCGTGAACCAGAGCGTGGGTGCGCAGGTGTTCCAGGAGAGCTCGCTGGGCGCGTTGCCCGTGGGCATGGACCCGTCGCTTGTGATCGTGGCGCTGGGGGCCAACTACCGCTATGGCCGCTGCAACGAGCGCGTGACGGGCCGCGAGATCGCGAGCTACCTCGTCCGCGCAGACGAGCTGTGGCCCAGCGTGCCTCTCGTGGTTATCGTGCCTGCCAAGCAGCCCGGGCGCGAGGCCGTGAGGGGCTCGTGCTACGAGCGCGTGGCCGACCTCATCGACGAGGCCGCGGCCCGCGTGAGGCGCCGCAGGCTCGCCGCGAGCGCTCCCGCCGTCATGGTACTGCGCGCCCCCGCCCTGCCCGAGGACCTGCTGAGCGACGAGGACGGTCACCCCACGGCGGCCGGCGCCGCGCTGCTGGCGCGCTTCGTGTGCTCCGAGCTGCCCAAGCTCTCGTGCCAGTGCCTGCGCGAGACGGGCCGCTTTGGCCGCTGCGGCGCCTGCGCTGGAAGTGGGACACTTCCGCCCGTAGCCTTTCTGTCCCAATCTGGTGGAGGGGCCAAGAAGCAGGGCGGCCGCAAGGCTAAGGCCACGGTTGCCGCCGCGATTGAGCCCAAGCCAGAGGCCACGCCCGTCTTGGCCAACGCGGCTGATACCGAGGCAGAAGCCACGTCCGTTTCAGCTAAGGTCGAGGCTGCCAAGCCCACTAAGCCTGCGCCCGTCTCGGCCAAGGTCGAGGGCGACGGACCCGTCGAGCCCGCGTCCCTCTCGGCCAAGCCAACCCGCAGGGCCGCGGCCGTCGAGGACACGCCGGTGGGCCAGACCATCTCGATGTTCACGCTGCTCGACGAGTAGGGGAGAAGATTGCCATGGCAAACCTCGCGAACCGCCCCGTTCCCAACCTGCCGCAGGAGCTGTCGCCACGTCTCGCGGGCGCCGTTCTTGACCAGCGCGCCCGCGGCCACCTGAGCGCCTACGCCACGCAGAACACAGCCGCCATCCGCCGCGAGAACACCGAGCGCGACCGCGCCACCGCGAGCCGCCCCGCCTTCGTGCGCGATGCCGAGAAGGTTATCCACCTGCCCGCCTATAACCGCCTCGCAGGCAAGACCCAGGTGTTCTCCCTGCGCGCCAACGATGACATCACCCGCCGCGGCCTGCACGTGCAGCTCGTGAGCCGCGTGGCGCGCGACATCGGCCTGTCGCTGGGGCTCAACCTCGACCTCATCGAGGCCATTGCCCTTGGCCACGACATTGGCCACACGCCGTTTGGCCACGCCGGCGAGCGCTTCCTGAACGACGTCTACCACGGCCGCACCGGCCGTTGGTTCTTTCACAACGTGCAGAGCGTGCGCGTGCTCGACGTGCTCTACGGCCGCAACCTCACCCTCCAGACGCTCGACGGCGTTATCTGCCATAACGGCGAGTGCGAGCGCCAGGTGTTCGAGACGAGTGACCTTGCGAGCTTCTCCGAGTTCGACAAGATCGTGCAGGGCTGCTGGGACAACGGCGAGCACGCGATTGGGCACCTGCGCCCCATGACGCTCGAGGGGTGCGTCGTGCGCGTCTCCGACATCATCGCCTACGTGGGCAAGGACCGACAGGACGCCATCGCCGCGGGCGTGGCGCGCGAGGACACCTTTGACGACGGCCTGGGCAGCGCCTACAACACGTGGGCCCTGGGCGCCTTCATCACCGACGTGGTGGAGCACAGCTTTGGCAAGCCCCGCATCGAGATGAGCGAGGCGGCGTTTGCCGAGATGCGCCGCGCCAAGCGCGAGAACTACGAGAAGATCTACAACGCCAGCGAGCTCTCGGGAGACCTCTCGGCAGACTTCGCCGAGCTCTTTGCCATGGTCTACGAGCGCATGCGCGAAGACCTTGCCGCCGGGCGCACCGACAGCCCCGTGTTTCGCCACCACATCGCTGACGTCGAGCGCACGCTTGCCCACTATGGCCGCAGCTACGACTGGCAGGCGGACCTCGACCTCACGGTGGTGGACTACATCTCCTCGATGACCGACGACTACTTCGTGGCCCTTTGCCAGGACCTCGACCCCAGCTGCGCCCCCATCTTTCGCCGCCGCGGCTACTTCTGCTAGGGGTGTGACGGGGGCGTCCATGGCGGAGGGACGTGCCTTCTGCCATATGACAAAAGACATGTCCCTCTGTCATGCCCTCCGTGATGATTCAAGCGCCAAAGTGTCGTACCATTGTTCCCATGGATACTCTGTTTACACAAGCCGAGCGCTACAAACGCAACGAGAACGCGCCGCTGGCCGTGCGCATGCGCCCACAGACCCTTGCCGAGTACGTGGGCCAGGCCCAGGCGGTGGGCGAGGGCTCGTGGCTGCGCCGCGCCATCGAGCACGACGTTTTGTCGAGCGTGATTCTCTACGGGCCCGCGGGCACTGGCAAGACCACCCTCGCGCGCATCATTGCCAACACCACCCATGCGGAGTTCGTCGAGGTCTCGGCCGTCACGGGCACCGTCAAGGACCTGCGTCGCGAGATCGACGCCGCCGAGAGCCGCCTCATGACGCGCGGGGTGCGCACCATCCTGTTCGTCGACGAGATCCACCGCTTCTCGCGCACGCAGCAAGACGCGCTGCTCCACGCCGTCGAGGACCGCATCGTGGTGCTCATTGGCGCCACCACCGAGAACCCCTACTTCGAGGTCAACTCGGCGCTCATCTCACGCAGCCGCGTGGTCGAGCTGCAGCCGCTGGGAAACGAGGACATCGCCGAGCTGCTGCGCCGCGCCTGCACCTCCGAGCACGGCCTGCGCGGCGCCTTTACGCTCGATGACGACGCGCTCGAGCAGATCGTGCAGCTTGCCGGGGGGGACGCGCGCGCCGCGCTCACCTCGCTCGAGCTTGCGAGCCAGATGGCTCTGCCGCCCGCGGCCAAGGTGGGGCCCGATGGCACGGTGACGCTTGCCGACGGCTCGCGCCTGGGCGCTGACGGGGAGGAACTGCCCATCACGGTCGAGCACGTGCTCGAGGCAAACCCGCGCCGGGGCTTGCCGTACGACAAGTCCGGCGACATGCACTACGACATCATCTCGGCGTTCATCAAGTCGATGCGCGGCAGCGACCCCGATGCCGTGCTCTACTGGCTCGCCCGCATGATCGACGCGGGCGAGGACCCCAAGTTCATCGCCCGGCGCATCATGATTCACGCGAGCGAGGACGTGGGCAACGCAGACCCGCAGGCCCTGCTCATTGCCCACGCCGCCTTTAAGTCTGCCGAGGTCATTGGCTATCCCGAGTGCCGCATCAACCTGGCGCAGGCCGCGCTCTACGTGTGTCTGGCTCCCAAGAGCAATGCCGCCGAGGCGGGTATCGACGCCGCACTGAACGAGGTGCGCCACGGGCCGCGCCGCGAGGTGCCCAACCACCTGAGGGACCGCCACCGTCCGGGGTCAGACGCCTACGGCCCCTACCTCTACCCGCACGACTACCCGGAAGGCTGGGTGCCCCAGCAGTACCTGCCCGACGGCCTCGAGCACGGGGCGTTCTTCCACCCAAGCGGCCGCGGCTGGGAGGCCTGGCGCCTCGACGCGACGCGCCACGACCGACCGCAGCAGTAGGGGGCGAGTGCGCGCCGCGTCGTTCTCAGCCATACCCGCGGCGCTGGCGGGCGGCCCGTGCGAGTGGGCGGCCCCGTCCCTCTCGGCATCGCCAGCGGTTCAGGCGGAGCCTCGCGGCCGTGCGCGTGCCTCTCGGCCACACCCGCGGCGCTGCCCGCCCACGCGGATGGGTAGAATGAAGCCCATGGAGCGCGCCCGCCTCCCGCGGGCGCCACGCTTATCGCTTAGAAACTTGGAGGAATCCCGATGGATCCAATGACGATCGCCCTCATCGTCCTCGTGATTGCCGGCGTCTGGGCCGTGGTCGAGCTTGCCCTCACCCTGCGCCAGACCCGCAAGAGCGTCAGCGAGCTCTCGGACTCCGTGAACGACACGATCGGTGAGGTCCGCCCCGCCATCGCCAAGCTCGACGGCGCAATCGACGAGCTTGGCCCCGCGGTCAAGGAGGTCGCCCCGATCCTCGAGAAGGCCTCGACTACGGTTGACCTCATCAACGTCGACCTCGTGCGCGTCGAGGGCATCCTCTCCGACGTCAACGCCGTGACCGGCGCGGGCGCCCACGTGACCGATGCCGTGACCGGCGCGGCCGAGTCCGTCTCGCGCGGCGTCGCAGGGGTTGCCGCCAAGGTCGCCGGCAAGGTGACTGGCGCCGGCAAGGCCGCCAAGATCGCCGCTCCTGAGGCCGCCGCGAATCTCGAGGCCCCCAAGGACGAGGCCGGCGAGCCCACGCCCGAGGCAGACGTCGAGGTCGAACGGGTCAAGGGCGACACGGGCTACTTTACCTACCCCGGCGCCTCCGCTCAGGCCGAGGGCGATGCCGCCACGACCGATGGCTCTGCCGAGTAGGGGGTGGCGAAGATGGACAAGCAGATCGTCAACCTCAGCATCCCCGCCCAGCCCGACTTTGCGCGCACCGTCCGCATGATGGCCGCGAATCTCGCCGTCATCTCCGGCCAGTCGGTCGAGGACGTCGAAGACGCCCGCATGGCCGCCGAGGAGGCCTTCGTGTGGTGTTGCGCCTCCGGCCCCGCCGCGTGCGACATCGAGTTCCAGGTGGCCGAGGGCTACCTGGGCGCCAAGTTCGCGTTTGGCCCCAACGACCTTCCCGAGGACGACCCGGCCTCGACCTACGCCGAGCTCATCCTCAACGCCGTGTGCGACGAGTGCGTCTTCGACCGCTCGACGCGCACGCTTCACCTCTCCAAGTTCGTGGATGTTGCCGATGCCTAGCGAATCGACAGAGCTAACCAGTGAGCAGCGCGCCGAGGCCCGGCGTGCCGCTGCCGCCTCCACCCACGAGCTGCCCGGCACGCCCAAGGGCAAACTCGCGTGGGACAAGCAGCGTACGCGCGAGCTGTTTGCGCTCTACAAGGAGCAGGGCGACGAGGACGCCCGCAACGAGCTGGTGATGAGCCACCTCAACCTGGTGCGCTTCCTCGCGAGCAAGTTCAAGAACCGCGGCGAGCCGCTCGACGACCTCGTGCAGGTGGGCACGATTGGCCTCATCAAGGCCATCGACCGCTTTGACCCCGGGCGCGGCCTCGAGTTCACCACGTATGCCACGCCCACCATCCTGGGCGAGATCAAGCGCCACTTCCGCGACAAGGGCTGGAGCGTGCGCGTGCCGCGCCGCCTGCAGGAGCTGTCGAGCAAGGTCAACCAGGCCACCGACGAGCTCACCAAGGAGCTGCAGCGCACCCCCTCCACCGAGGAGGTCGCTAGCAAGCTTGGCGTCACGGTCGAGGAGGTGCTCGAGGCCATGGAGTCCTCGAGCGCCTACAGCTCCGTGCCGCTCGAGGCCGGCGGCTCCGACGACGATGACGCGCCCGCGGTCATCGACCACTACGCGAGCGTCGACCAGGACCTGGCCGCCTCCGACGACCGTATGGTCATCGAGGACACCATCAAGGAGTTCTCGCCGCGCGAGCAGGAGGTCATCCGCATGCGCTTCAACGACAACCTCACGCAGGTCGAGATCGCCAAGCGCCTGGGCGTGTCCCAGGTGCAGGTGAGCCGCCTTTTGCGCCGAACGCTCAAGAAGCTACAGGAGAAGGTCGACCCCGAGGGGCTGATGCGGTGACGGCTGGCCGAAAGACCCCCGACGAGCAACGGCGGGCCTACGTGTCCGCGCGGCTCGTTGCCGTGCGCGCGTGGGCCTTCGTGGGCTGTGCCGTGGCGTTCGTCATCGCGCTTGCGGTGCTTGGATCTGTGGGCGACGCCGTCAAGTGCCTGCTCGTGGGTGCCGTTGTGGGGTTCATTTGCAGCTCGCTCACCAACTGGCTCGAGCGCCACGGCGTGGGCCGCGGCCTGGGAGCGCTCGTCTCGCTTGTGGCGTTTCTTGCCATCGTCGCGGGGCTCCTGTGCTGGCTGGGGCCCATGTTCCTCGACCAGTTGAGGCAGCTGCTCGAGCGCATGCCCGCCTTCTTCTCGCAGCTCCAGGACGCGGCGCGCAACTTCACCCTGCCGTTCACGCAGGGCAAGAACTCCGTGCTCTGGGATAGCGTGCGGGGTGCCATCGGAACCCTGGGAGACGTGGGCAAGGCCCTCGTGACCAGGCTTGCCAACTGGCTGTCTGCCGCCCTCGTGCCCAACATGATGGCGCTCGCAAACGACTTCGTGATGTTCTTCCTGGGCCTTGTGCTGGCCTACTGGTTTGCGAAGGACTACCCGGCCATCATGCGCGAGCTGGGCGTCATCGCAGGTCCGCGCCATGACGAGGACCTGGCGCTGCTCGTGGCGGTCCTGGGCCGCTCGGTGGGCGGCTACATGCGCGGCATCGTGATTACGAGCGTGCTCAATGGCGCGCTGGTGTTTCTTGCGCTGTGGATCTGTGGACACCCGTATGCCGGGCTCATGGGCGTCGTCGTGGGCATCATGCACTTCGTGCCCGTCGTGGGCCCCGCGGTGTCTGCCCTGCTGGCCACGCTGACCGGCCTCTTTGCGAGCCCGGCCGTTGCGGTGTGGACGCTCGTCTGGGCCATCGTTACGCAGAACGTCACCGACAACCTGGTGAGCCCGCTCGTGATGCAGAGCGCGGTGAAGATCCACCCCGCCATGAGCCTCATTGGCATCACGGTGGGCGCGAGCCTGGGCGGCGCCGTGGGCATGGCGCTGGCCGTGCCGCTCACGGCTGCGGTCAAGGGCGCGTTCATCTACTACTTCGAGAGCAAGACCGGCCGACAACTCGTGGGCTTCGACGGTGCGCTCTTCAAGGGGACCCCCTTCCACCACGCCGACGGCTCGCCGGTGCCCTCGTATGACGCCCTCGACGACGACTCGCTGGCCGCCACCTCGCTTATCGTGGCCAACCGCGACGCCGACGACGTCCGGGCCGACGAGGCCCCCGCGCCCGAGCCTGGCCTTCTCGATCACTTCCGCGCGCGCCTTCACAAGGGGGAGTAGCCGCTTGTCCCATGCGCTGGAGCATTCGTGCGGGGGCGCGGCCTCGCGGCTCCAAGCGGCCGGCACGCTGTATACTTCCAAGGTTGTATGA
>NZ_CEVYAT010000079.1:0-7292 GCF_982402205.1 Parolsenella sp.
GTGGAGCTTGCCCGAGGCGGTGCTGGCCGTCAAGCAGGCGGCGGGACGCCTCATTCGCTCGTCGAGCGACTCGGGCGTGCTCGTGCTTGCCGACAGCCGCGTGAGCTCGAAGGGCTATGGCAAGGTGTTTCTCAAGTCGATGCCCACCTCGAACGTGACGACGCTGGGGACCGACACGATTGGCCGCTACCTCGAGTCTTGGTGCGCGAGCCACAAGTAGACGAGCAGGGCGCCCGGTGCGGATGGTCTCGCACCGGGCGCCCTTGCGTTTGAGTGCTAACTGGTGTTGCGTCCTCGTCTTGCTGGCGGCGGGGAGCGCCTACTTCTCGGTGGCCGGCGCCTTGCGGGCGCGTACCTTCTTCGCTTCCAGCAGGTCGTGCTTGGCGACCTCCTGCATCTCCTCGATAAGCTCTGGGGCCTTCTTGCCGCTCTCGTCTATCTTGATCTTGCCCTGCAGCGAGAGGAGCTGGCGGGGGAGCCAGTCGCCGCGATTGTAGGGAATCTTGACTACCGACAGACCGTTCTTCTCATGCGAATAGGCCGCGCCGTCAAGCGAGAGGAGGAAGTTGAGCGAGTCGACGTCTGCGGGATCCAGGTACGTGATGCTCACGTAGTCGTCCTCGTCCCACTCCCAGGGTGCCTGGGAGGCCACGGCCTCCCGATAGTCCGCGTCCCTGCTGCATGAGCCCACAAGCTTGAGGTCGGTGATGCGGCTCAGCTGGTAGGTGCGGTTGTCCCTTGCGTCGCAATCGAAGGCGTCGATGTCCCACTCGCCGTCCTTGAGGCGAATCGTGAGGGGAATGACGAGGCGCGTCGACTTCCGCTTGAAGTCCGCGTCGTTCTCGCCATCATAGAGGAAGCTGACGGGGAGCTGCCTCACGTGGTTCTCGTCCCTGCCGGGCTTGGCCTTGATGATGGAGTAGGCGCAGTACTTGAGGTAGACGAGCTCGTTGCTCTCGAGAAGGGACTCGTTGTCGGCGGGCTTGAGCTCGAGGTTCTCGGGGTAGAGTGTCTTCTCGATGATTGCGCGGGTCATGTTGGTGCGCGGAACGCCAAGACGCCAGAAGGCCTCGCTGCACGCCGCGGCCTGCTGCGGGGAGAGGCGGATGCCTCGGGTGCGAGGCCTTCCCTCGTCGTTGATGTGCGAGACGACGCGCTTGTCCGTGTCCGAGTTGATGGTGCTGGTGACGATGTTGATGGGCTTGGAGTCGCCCTCGCCAAGGCTGCTCGTGTTGTCGAGGTTCTCGACGATCTCCTGGATTCGTGCCTTTGCTTTTTCGTAGTCCTCGTTGGGCATGAGCAGCTGGGCGAGGTCGCCATAGCTGGTAACGTAGCCGTTTCGCTGCAGCGTCAGCGCCACCGCGAGGTCCTCGGCGAGACGATGCTCGCGCGGACGCCCCGGCCCGCGCCTCTTTGGCTTGTTCGTCATGACCGTGCCTCCTCGAGAAGCTCCTCCCACTTGCCCACAAGCTCAGGTGGGTCGAGCGGTATGGCTCCGATGGTGATTGCCCAGCGCGCGGCCCTGTCGATGTCGCGCACGCCGTCGAGTGTGAGCTCTGCGCTGCCGCCCTGGTGAGTCTTGAACGAGTCGCGCTTCTTGATGCGGTCGGGCAGGCTTTCCTTGACGCCGCGCTGGAAGTAGAACGTGACGCTGATTGACCTTCCCTCGCTGTCGCCGGGACCAATCTCAAAGGGAAGCTTGCGGTACTTGTCGACGCTGAAGTCTGCGGGGATTTCGTAAGTGGGCTCGTCCTCGAGGATGATGGGCTCGCCCTCGACGCGCTCGAGGTTAAAGGTGCGGATGCTGTCGGCCTCGTCCTTCTTGGAGCGTGAGCCAACCACGTAGATGCCGTCCTGGAACGTGAAGAGCCCGTAGACCTTGAGGGCGCGCTCGATGGGGGCGTCGTCGGCCTTGGCGCGATACATCATCTTGATGGGCTTGCGCTCGTAGCGCGCCTTGGTGAAGTAGGAGAGGTGCCTGCCACCCTCAGAGGGAGCCTTCTGCGGGGCAACGCCTCCGGTGCCGCGGCCCGTCCCCAGCGCCAGACGGGCGATGGCAAAGCCGAGGTCGCGCGGGTTGGTGGTCTGTGGGTCGTCGAGAAGGGCGCGCATGAGGGTGGCGTAGATGCAAGCCGCGTCGTCGAGGTTCTTTTCGTACTCCTCGATGATCTTGAGCTTGTCGATGTCCGACTTGGTGAAGCCGCGGGCCAGAAGCTCGTCGTCGCTGGGAATGGCCGGCCTCTTGCTGAGGATCTTGTCGCTGCGCGTGCGCTGCTCGTCGAGGTGCCACTTCTTGGCGGTGCCGTCCTGCTCCTCGACTAGGTAGATGCCCTCGCTTGCCAGCTCGTCGCGGTCGCGCTTGAGCGTCTTGTGCAGCGAGGTCTTTGTCACCGAGCCCTTGTAGAAGTGGTCATAGATGTAGTCGGTGTTCAGGGCCGTGCTGCTGTCGAGAAATCTGAAGGCCACACGAGCGCGTGTGATGTCTCGATGTCCGAGTGTCTGCCCCTTTTTTGACGACTGCCTAGCCATGCCGTTCCCCCTGCCTTGAGTGGGCCCGTCTTCATGCTGGTACCATGTGGTGGACGGGTTAGTGTCCCGTCTCTCGTAGATTATGAAGCTTTATGCGCCGCGGCGCTTGCGCGAGGGGACGAATGTGAAAAGAAGCAGGCGTGACGCCGCTCGCGGCTTGCATGATGCCTCCCACCGAGCGGGCTCCTTTGCCCGCCCGCACCGCCGCCGCGCTCGCCCGTGTGGCCGCGTGGCGACTCCCCTTGGCCTGCGCGTCCTCATCGTGGTGCTCGTGGTGGGCGCCCTTGGGGGCGCCGGCTATCTCCTGTGGAGCCACTTCTCGAGCGCCTCAAGGGCAAAAGCCGAGCTTGGCGATGCCATCGATTGCGTTGCCCAGGCCGACGCCGCCATCGTTCCGCTCAACGAGGCCGTCTCGTCCCAGATTGGCGGTGACACCTCCTCCCATGAGGGGCTCTCGGAAAAGATTGACTCCGCGACCTCGCTGCTCACGGAGGCCTCGTCTCACCTCGAACGCGCCCAGGCCCTGGCCGACCATCTCGACGACTCCGGGAGGGAGGTGCTCGACGCCCTCTCTGCATCCATCGAGGCACGCCGTGGGATGATTGGCGCCGGTGAGGTGATCGTGGACGTCGACGACGCGGTCTCGTCTGCGCTGGGCCTGCTTGGTCAGGCGCGGGACAGGCTTGAGAGCGCCGACGAGAAGGCGAAGTCCGCGAGCGACGCCGCCAACGAGTACGCCCGGTTCCTCGCGGGCGAGCAGACGCAGATCCAAGATGCCAACGTTGCCGTGTCGCTCGACAACGAGGCAGCGTCACTCATTGCCGAGGCGAGCGACCTTCTTGGCAAGGCAAAGCAAGCATTTGGCGATGCCGACTACGCCGTCTACGAGTCCTATGTTGCCAAGAGGGCCGAGGCTGCCCAGCTTATGCTCGACGCCGACTCGGCCGTGGTCTCGGGCGACTTCGAGCGCGCGGGCCAGCTTGTGAGCCAGTACAACGCCGCTGATGCCGAGGCCGCCACGTTTGCCGCCACATTGCCCGCAAACCTCTCAGACATCTTTGTGGATTCCTACGCCCGTCTTACGTCTGCCGAGCGCCAGAAATATGCGGAGTCTGCGGCCAAGGCCGCCGATGCCGATGCAGTGGTGCGCAAGTATCAGGGCGTGCTCGCCCGTGCGGCAACGAGCGGTGCCGCGCCTGCGTAGACGAGCGCTTCGATGCGTTTGGGCGGGGATAGTCGCTGCCCGCGGCGCTGGTCGTGTGCAGGAGTTGCCCCCGGTCCCGCGAATGCGCGAGGTAGACGTATACTCTCTAGCATGACTGTACCTAGCGGCCAGCCGCTATTTGGAAGGTGAACGGATGAGCATCACGAAGGATTACCTCGAGCGTCTTAATACCGAAGTTGGCATTGCGCCCGCGGGAAGCCAGGAAGAGCTCGATTGCGCCCACAAACTGGCCGATGAGTTCGCAGCTCAGGGCCTTGCCCCTGAGATTCAGGACTTTACTGCCCCGAGCCTGGGCAAACTTCCCTATGGCGCGACCCTCGTGGCGATGTTCCTTGGCATGCTGCTCGTTGGTCTGGGCAACATCGTTGCCACGATCATTGGCCTCGTACTGGTCTTTGGCTCCATCGCGCTGCTGGGTATGGTCCGCAGCGGCAAGGACGTCTTTGGCAAGCTGGGCTCGCGCGCCCACAGCCAGAACGTGGTTGGCTATCGCGAGGCCGAGGTCGAGCCCGAGCTGCGCAACCGCCCCATCGTGATCGTTGCCCATTACGACACGGCGCGCGTTGACCCCCTGGCCAACCCCAAGATCGCGGTTATCAAGAAGTACCTCGCCTCCTACTCGATGTACCTCATGATCGCCGTTGCCGCCTGCACAATCCTGCAGCTGTTCGTCTTCCTTCCCGAGGCCGCCCGCCGCACCTTCTGGATCATTGGCATCATTGCCTCCCTGCCGCTCGTGATCTGGGGCGCGTGCATCATCGCCAGCCGCTTTACCCCCTACACCTCCGGCGCTGTTGACAACAAGTCTTCCGTGGCCGCCATGCTTGGCGTGCTCGACCGCGCGACGCAGGGCAAGGGTGGCCTCAAGCCTGCTGAGGCCGCTGAGGAACAGGCCGACGAGGCCGAGCAGGAGCCCGCCGAGCCCGAGATGCGCCGCGTCGTCGAGGAGGTCGTGGGCGTTCGCCATGGCGAGCAGGTGATTCGCGAGCTTGGCATTCTTCCCGAGACCTGCTCCATCACCTACATCGAGCCCGAGGTCCGCATGGTCCCCGTGGCAAAGCCTGCTCCCAAGCCCGTGCCGGCACCTGTCTCCGAGCCGGCCGATGAGACCCGCTCCTTTGACGTTGCCGCCGAGGACGAGCCCGAGCCCCAGGCTGCTCCCGCGGACAATGTCACTCCAGGTGACGTCGACGCCACCCGTGCGGCCGAGCCCGTAGTCGTTCCTTCCGACGAGACGCGCGACCTGGCCGCGCCTGAGCCCACCAAGGACGACGACGCCCCCGCCTCCGATGACGAGCCCGCTGGTGCCACTTGCCCGATGGAGCCCGTCTCCGCCCCGCGTATCGACACGGAGGACGTTTCTGAGACGGCGCCTGCCGCGAATGTCCAGGCCGACATGAGCCAGCTCGAGGACGGCCAGAACGCCGAGGAGGGTCCCCTCACCGAGACGGATCACTCAGGCCTCTTCACCATGGCCCCCGAGGATGCCAACGACGCCTCCGAGGCTCCCCGTGCCACGCGCCCTGCCCCCGCGGCCATCTCCGACCCCGATTGGGGCAAGAGCTCCTACAAGCCCACGCGCAGGCAGAACGTCTCCAACGTTGCTCGCCGTGCGGCCCTGTTCGATCTGCCCGACCCCAAGAACTCTGGCATTGACGCCCTCGGAGCCTATGCCGCGCCCGCTCAGCAGCAGCTTCCGTCCCGCTCGCAGATGGCCCAGCGCCTCGCCGATGCCAGCCAGCAGGCCACCCGCGTGGCTACGGCTCCCGCGCGCCAGCAGGTTCAGCCCACCGCGCCGGATGACATCGAGGTCCTGAGCGCCCCCGCGGCTCCGCAGCCCGCCACTCCCCAGACTGCCAAGGCCTCTGGCCACCGCGGCCTTGGCTTCCTTGGCAGGAAGAACAAGCAGCAGGAGTCGATGTCCGAGTGGCTGGGCGTCGATGACAACTACGATGCCAAGACCTCGGGCGAGAACATCGGCTCGTGGGACAACTTTGGCAACGACAGCCAGGGCGGCCACTGGAAGGGCGGCGCCGCGCTCAACGTGAACCTGCGCAAGCTCAAGGACAAGCTCCCGTCCGTTCCCGGTCGTGGCTCTAGCGACGATGCCGAAAGCGAACAGCCCGTCGAGCAGCAGACCCATGCTTCCGATGTTGCCCCTGCGTCCGGCCAACAGGCCGATCAGTCCTACGACCTCTCGTCCTATGAGGGCGTCGAGGCCCCGGCTCCCTCGGAGTTTGTCGCCTCTGCCAACAACCGCGACCTGCGCGATGCCATCCTCGCCATGGGTGACGACGACCTAAAGACCCATGACATCTGGTTCGTTGCCACGGGTGCCTCCAACCTCTGCAACGCCGGTGCCGCCGAGTTCGTGGCCGCCCACCGCAAGGCCCTGCGCGGCGCCATCGTCATCAACCTCGACTGTGTTGGTGCCGGTGACCTCACGATGCTCACCCAAGAGGGCTATGGCACCCCGCGCCGCAGCGACCGTCGCTTTGGCAACGTTCTCCAGTCCGTCGCCGACGACCTGCACATGGCCCTCGGCCAGGCTGCTCGTCCGTGGGCAAACAGCGATGCCACGATGTTCATGCGCCGTCACCTCCGTTCCGTGACCGTCATGGGCATGGGTCCCGGCGAGTCGCGCGCCTGCGCCGGTACCGCCGACGACGTTCCCGAGTGCGTGAATCCCGAGCGCGTAGAGGACGTTGCCGCCCTCGTGCTCGAGGCCATCAGGCGCTCCTAGGCGGACGTCCCAACAAATACGAGCAGCGTTCTCTCACGCTGGCCGGCCTGTGATGAGGCACAGGTGGCCAGCGTGAGTGCTTTTGTGGCATGTCGACACAGGTCTTGTGCGAGCGGGCTTGCGGCCGATGCCTCGCCGAGCATGTCCTCGAGCCACGAGCGCAGTTCATCCCGATTCATCGAGAAGCGCTGGATCTGCTCGTATGACTTGTCGACCTTGAGGGCGAAGCAGGGCACGTAGGATTTCGTGCCCGTTCGCGTCTCGAGCGTGGCCGCTCCAAGGGCGTCGAAGACCCCCTGGTCCCAAGCGTTGGCGATGGGAGAGAACTGCAGGTCGGTGGTACCAACCCGATGGCCGTAAATGAGGGCGTGGGTATCTGCGACGCTGCAGCGCCAGTCCAGGTAGGGGCATCCTACCTGTGACGGCTGCCCCCAAAGATCATGGGCGAGGTAGAACCCGGGCTCCTGCTTGGCTCCCTGGGCCACCGGATAGTCGATGGGCGTTCCATCGACGCTGAGCCAGGCGGCCTGGTTGGGGTTGTCCCATTTCCGGGCCTCCTCCTCGGAGCTCCCACCGGCGTCCATGGCGTCGTGGGCATCTCTTGCCTGTTGGTAACGAAACTCGGAGACGAGGCACGGACCAATGCTTTGCCCTCCCGCCAGGATGAGAGCAAGGCTCGCGAGAACGACCGCTCCAAGGAACGCTGCCAAGCCGCGTGGCCCGCGGCGGCCGGAAGCGCGTCCCGGCCGCCGGGGGCCTCCTCTCATGACGCTGCCTCAAAGGTGTAGGTGATGG
>NZ_CEVYAT010000080.1:0-7228 GCF_982402205.1 Parolsenella sp.
GCCCTGGCCGGCTGCGATGGCGGCCAGGGCGCTCGCGGAGCCGATGAACTCGCGCCTGCTCATGTTCTTCATGGTGTGTCCCCTTCCCGTGCGCCGATGGCGCAGCTTTCGCGGGTCACTCGCCCGCATGCGTATCTGCCAATAATGAAGCGGTTTTATGCGCTTCTCGTAATTACGTTGCCTATTGTACTCAGAATTTTGCATTTGAACGGTAAAACATTCGGTAATTTTGCATATTCTCGAAGTTGCCTAAAAAAGGGGCGCGCCTTCATGCAATAAGGCGCGCCCCATGGCGTCGATGTCCTAGAAGCCGCCGTAGTAGTGGCGCAGCTCCCAGTCGGTCACGGTCTGGGAGTACTCGGCCCACTCGTCGCGCTTCTCGCGCAGCAGGTACTCGAAGATGTGATCGCCCAGCGTCTCGCGCATGAGCTCGCTGCCCTCGAAGGCCTCGACGGCCTCGCCCAGGTCGCGCGGCAGACGCGTGGCGCCCGAGGTGGCGAGCTCGTCGAACGTGGCGCTCGACTCGGCCGGGATCTCGAGGCCCTCCTCGATGCCCCTCATGCCCGCGGCGAGCGTCACGGCCATGGTGAGGTAGGGGTTGCAGGTGGGGTCGGGGCCGCGCAGCTCGATGCGGCGGCTCAGCTGCTTGCCCGGCTTGTAGGTGGGCACGCGCACGAAGGCCGAGCGGTTCTTGGAGCCCCAGGTGGCGTAGCAGGGAACCTCGCCGTTGGGCACGAGGCGCTTGTAGGAGTTGACCGTGGGGTTGGTCACGAGGGCAAACTCGGGAGCGTACTTGAGCAGGCCTGCGATGTAGCTCTGGGCCACCTTGGAGAGGTGGTGCACCGAGCCCTTGCCCTCGGCCCAGAACAGGTTGTTGCCGTCGTGGTCAAACAGCGACTGCGACAGGAACATGGCTGAGCCCGCCACGCCGGAGAGCGGCTTGGGCATGAACGAGGCGAACATGTTGTGCGAGCGGGCCGTCTGCTTGATGACCAGGCGGGCCGTCATGATGTTGTCGGCGCAGGTCACGGCCTCGGAGTAGCGCAGAGACACGCCGTTTTGCGAGGGCGCGGCGGCATGGTAGGAGTACTCCACCGGAATCGACATCTGCTCGAGGGCGAGCGTGAGGTCGCGGCGCAGGTCGCGGGCCGAGTCCTCGGGGGTGAGGTCAAAGTAGCCGGCGTTGTCGAGCGGCACCGGCACGGCCGAGCCGGCCGAGACCGTGGTGTCCTCCTTGAAGTAGAAGAACTCGAGCTCGGGACTCACGTTGAGGACGTAGCCGGCCTTGTCGGCGGCGCGGAAGGCGCGGTAGAGGCAGGCGCGCGGGTCGCCGGCGAACGGCTCGCCCTGCGGCGTGCGGATGTTGCAGAAGATGCGGGCCACGCCGCTCTCGGTGGGGCGCCAGGGCAGCACCTGGAAGGTGCTCGCGTCGGGAAAGGCCAGCATGTCTGACTCCTCGAGGGCGGCGAAGCCGTCGACGGCCGAGCCGTCGAAGCCGATGCCCTCCTCGAAGGCCTCCTCGAGGTCCTCCGGCGAGATGGCGAACGACTTGAGGTTGCCCAGCACGTCTGTGAACCACAGGCGCACGAAGCGGATGTCGCGCTCCTCGACGGAGCGAAGGACGAAGTCGATGTTCTGCTCGTTTGTCATCGAGACACCTCGTATCAGGGGCGCGGCGCAGCCCCGATGCGGGCGCGACGCAGCGTTTATCCAATGTATCGAAGCCACTGTCTCACATGCGTGTTACGGGGCTGTTTCCCCCGGGTGGGCGGCGTGTGACGAGCGCGGGGCGGCGGCGTGCTTCTCGGCGTCGGCGGGCACGGGGGCGGTGACGCTTGCGCGGGCGCGGCGGAGCGCGGGACGGACGCGGGAACGGGACGCAGGGCGTGCTTCTCAGCAGCGGCGTTCACGAGGGCGGTGGCAGGCTTCTCGGCGGCGGGCGCGGCGACGCGCCGCAGGACCACCCCTCTCACGCGCGATGAACCATCATCCAAACCACAAATTCCTAGGAAAATGCCGTTATCACTAATTAACGGATAACCATAAGGGCGTTTTCCTAGGATTTTGAGGAGGTGAAGTTTGGTTGGCGCGGCCGAGAAGGACCACTGGCCCGATGAGGGCGTGGCCGAGAAGGACCGGCAACGCGAAGAAGGGCCGGCGACACGATAAGGCTCAGATGGGTAGGGCCGCCTACTTGCCCTGGTTGGCCTCGTAACGCGAGACGGCGGCAGCGGCGTTGGCCATGAGCTTGGCGCTCTCCTTGCAGTGGCCGCCGCCCTTGTGGGCGCTGCAGGAGCCGCCCGACGCGCAGTCGGCGCACTCCCCCGACTTCTGCGACTTCACGATGGAACGCACGCACAGCGCGAACACAATGGCGACAACGGCAACGACGATGATGTCAGCAGCACTCATGACCTGCTTCTTTCCTATATGATACGGCCAGATGCGGCCGCGTTCGTTTCGATAAGTAAATCGTAGCAAACTTTTAAGTTGACCATAGTTAACTTCTAGCTAGACTAGGGCGCAAACAGATAGGGAGCACATCTCCCCCAACGCCAAGGAGGCACCATGGACAACGACACGATGCAGCTCGTCCTCATCCGCCACGGAGAGTCCGAGTGGAACAGGCTCAACCTCTTCACCGGTTGGACCGACGTCGACCTCACCGACACCGGCCGTACCGAGGCGGCCGCGGGCGGACGCGCCCTGCGCGAGGCCGGCTTCGACTTCGACGTCTGCTACACCTCGCGACTCAAGCGCGCCATCCATACCCTGGACATCGTGCTGGGCGAGCTCGACCGCGAGTGGCTGCCCGTCACCAAGAGCTGGAAGCTCAACGAGCGCCACTACGGGGCACTCCAGGGTCTCAACAAGGCCGACGCCGCGGCCGAGCACGGAGACGAGCAGGTCCTCATCTGGCGCCGCTCGTTTGACGTCCAGCCGCCCGCCCTTGCACCCGGCGACGAGCGCGACCCGCACGCCCAGCAGATGTATCGCGACGTTGCGCCCGACCAGCTGCCGCTCACCGAGTGCCTCAAGGACTGCATCGCGCGCGCCTGGCCCTACTTCGAGGACGAGATTCGCCCGCAGATGCTCGCCGGCAGGCGCGTGCTCGTCGTGGCCCACGGCAACTCGCTGCGCTCGCTCGTGATGAAGCTCGAAGGGCTCACGCCCGAGCAGATCCTCAAGGTGAACATCCCCACGGGCGTGCCGCTCGTCTACACGCTCGACCGCAGCTTCCACGTGGTGGACAAGCGCTACCTGGGAGACGCCGACGCGATTGCCGCCAAGATCGACGCGGTCGCCAACCAGGGCAAGGCCTCCCGCTAACCCCACGGGGACAGAGGGACGGGTCCTTTGTCCCCGTTCAGGGGGGGGGGACAATAGGCACGTCCCTCTGTCCCCGGCCCGACACGCACGGGGTCAGCCGCGGCGGCCACGCTTGGCGGCAATGACGCCCTGCATGCTCACCCACGCGTGGCGCAGCGCGGGCACGGGGCGGTAGCGCAGCATGCGCGGCCCCGACCAGCGCATGACCTCGCGGATGCGCTCGCGCATCTCGGGGCGATAGCAGTGCGTGGGACAGGCCGAGCAGAACGTCTTGGTGCCCATATGCGGACAGCGCTCCACCCGGGCCGTGGCGTAGGCGGCAAGCTCGGCGCACGCGGGGCACAGGCGTAGCCCACGCCGCTAAGCTCGACGTCGCCGTGGCCGGTGATCCCCACGTCGCCGCGGGCGGGCGCCGGGGTGTCCAGGATGTCGAACATGCGGCGCGACGCCGCCATGCCGTTCATGGCCGTGTGGAACAGCGACCCCAGCCGGCGCATGGGCAAAAAGAACTCCTGCGAGAGGAACACCACGAGGAAGGCCGCGCCAAACGTGATGGCGCCGCTCGCGAGCTGCAGCACCGCCACGATGATGCCGGCCGCGGCACCCATGTAGACCACGAGGTTCATGACGCAGATCGAGCGCAACTGCATCACGAGCAGGCGCATCGTAGCGCCGCGGAAGCACTCGGCCTCCTTGTTGATGCGGCCGTGCCAGGCGACGTCGGCCTGATAGACCTTGAGGGTCGTGAGGCCCTGCACCGCCTCGAGGAACATGCCGCCCAGGTCGACGTAGCTGCCCCAGTACGCCTCGCCGATCTTCTTGGCGTTCTTCATGACCATCATGATTGAGATGGGAATCACGGGCGCGCTCATGAGCAGCAGCGTCGCCGGCAGGCCCGCCTGCCACACGAGCAGGGCAAACAGGGTGAGGGGCGCGAGCGCCGAGTAGGAGAGCTGCGACAGGTAGCCGCCAAAGTAGACCTGCAGCGGCGAGACGCCCTCGACGCTCGTCTGCACGGCCTCGGCAGTGGTGGTCGTCTCGGCATAGGAGGGGCCCAGCTCGCAGAGCTTGGCGTAGACGAGACCGCGGATCTTGCGCGTGGCCACGAAGGCCGCGCGGTCGCCGCAGCGCTGGGCGAGGTAGATGGCCGCGGCGCGCACCGCGATAGCGGCCGCGAGCACGCCCAACGTGGTGCCCTGCGAGAGCGCCTGGACGGCGGCCGCGGCACCCATGCCCGTGCCGGCCGCGAAGGCGGCGTCGAGCAGGCCCGCGAGCACCCACATCACCACGACGTTGGCCACGAGGGCCAGCCACTTGCACGCCACGCTCGCCACGATGTGGCCAATGGCCTCGGGCACGAGCGAGAACAGGCGCTTCTCGAACATGAAACATCCTGGTAAAACGGCAGGGCGAGCATGCCGCGTGACAGAGGGACGGGGTCCTTTGTCACGCAAAAAACGTGACAATAGAAACGTCCCTCTGTCACGCCCCCGCTACGTCTCGGACTGATAGTTAACCTGCGCAAACACTATACGTGAAAGGCGAGCGTAACGGCTATACTGGACTTCATATGCACACAACCTGGCAGACGGGAGCCCGCATGCCCTACATCGAGTTCAACAACGTCGTGAAGGCCTACGGCTCGGGCGCCGCAGAGATCCACGCCCTCGACGGCGCGAGCTTCTCGGTCGAGCGCGGCGAGCTCGCCGTGGTGCTGGGCGCAAGCGGCGCCGGCAAGACCACGGCACTCAACATCCTGGGCGGTATGGACACCGCCACCTCGGGCTCGGTCACGGTCGACGGCCGCGAGCTCACGAACGCCACCGAGGACGAGCTGGTGGAGTACCGCCGCGCCGACGTGGGCTTCGTCTTCCAGTTCTACAACCTCGTGCCCAACCTCACCGCGCTCGAGAACGTCGAGCTCGCGGCCCAGATCTGCCCCGACTCGCTCGACGCGCGCGAGACGCTCGAGAAGGTGGGCCTGGGCAGCCGCCTCGCGAACTTCCCCGCCCAGCTCTCGGGCGGCGAGCAGCAGCGCGTCTCAATCGCCCGCGCCGTGGCCAAGAACCCCAAGCTGCTGCTGTGCGACGAGCCTACCGGCGCCCTCGACTACCAGACCGGCAAGCAGATCCTGCAGCTTCTGCAGGACACCTGCCGCCGCGATGGCATCACCGTGGTGCTCATCACCCACAACGCCGCGCTCGCCCCCATGGCCGACCGCCTCATCCGCTTCAAGAGCGGTCGCGTCACCGAGATGTGCGTGAACCCCGCGCCCACGCCCATCAGCCAGATCGAGTGGTAGAAGCGGGACAGTTGCTCAGGCATCTATTGTCCCAACTGGGACACTTGCTCAGGCACCTATTGTCCCAATGACGAGAAGGACCCGCCCCATGCGCTCAGCCCTCGCAAAAGACACCCTTCGAACCATCCGCCACAGCCTGCGCCGCTTCGTCTCGATTGCGGCCATCTGCATGCTGGGCACCACGATGTTCGTGGGCCTCACCATCGCCTGCGAGGACCTGCGTCTCTCGGCCGACGAGTACTTCGACGCCCAGCGCCTCTACGACGTGAGCGTGCAGTCGACCCTGGGCCTCACCGACGACGACGTGGACGCACTTGGCGCCCTCGATGGGGTGAGCGCCGCCCAGGGTGGCTGGAAGGAGACGGCCTACACCGAGGTGGACAACGCCAGCCAATCCGTCGCCGTGAGCGCCACGGCCAAGGACGGCATGAACGAGCCCTACCTCATCGAGGGGCGCCTGCCCGCTGCGGCCGGCGAGGTGGCCGTCACGAGCGACTACCTTGCAGACTCCGGCAAGCGCATCGGCGACACGCTCACCTTCGGCGTGGACGGCGACCCCTCCACCTGGGCGGCCGACGACACGCTCGAACGCCAGCAGGCCAAGGCGCAGGACCTGCTCGACAACATCGACGACGCAGACGACGTCGAGCTCACCGACGACGAGCGCGACCTGCTCGACCAGATCGACGCAGATGACCTCGCCCGCGCGGCCATCGCCAACGACATGGACCTCACCCGCTGGGCGGACCTCACGGACGACGACCTCCAGACCCTGCTCACCGACGCCTACCAGGGCCGCTTTGACGACCTCAGCGCGAGCGACGCCACCTCCAAGGAGCTCTTTGCCCGCCACGCCTACACGATCGTGGCCGAAGTGGGCGACCCCACCAACGTCGCGGCCAAGCACGGCTCGTCGTCCTTCCGCGCCACAGGCGCGCGCTACGCCTTCTTCGTGAGCGACGCCGACGCCACAACGAGCGCCTACTCGGTGGTCTACCTGCAGGTTGCGGGCGCCACCGAGCTAAGCGGCTTCACGGGCGCCTACCAGGACAAGGTCGATGCCGTCCTCTCCCAGGCAGAAGGCATCAAGGAGCAGCGCGAGCAAGCCCGCGAGGAGCAGATCGCCGCCGACGTCAACGCCCAAATCGACGAGGCCGAGCAGAGCGCAAACGACGAGTTCGAGCGCGCACAGAGCCAGATCGACGAGGCACAGGCCACGATCGACGACGCGCTAGCCCAAATCGAGAGCGGCCGCGAGCAGCTCGCGGCCAAGAAGGCCGAGGCCACAGACGCGCTCGCCGCCGCCCAGGCGCAGATCGACGCCGGCCGCGCCCAGCTCAGCGACCCCGCCACCCGCGAGGGGGCCATCGCCCAGGCCCGCGCGGCGCTCGAGCAAAACGAGCAGTACCAGGCCGCCAAGGACGCACTCGCTCAGCTCACGCAGGCCCGCGACGGCTACGCCGCCCTCGAGGGCGCGGCCGAGCAGCTTGAGGCCGCCATCGCCCAGGCCCAAGCCGCGGGCGCGGACGCCGACACCCTAGGCGCTCTCCACGACCAGCTCGACGCCGTACAGAAGCAGATGACGGACATCGAGAC
>NZ_CEVYAT010000081.1:0-7112 GCF_982402205.1 Parolsenella sp.
CAAGGCCGCCCTCGCCGGCGCCGACATGGTCTTCATCACCGCGGGCGAGGGTGGTGGCACCGGCACCGGCGCCGCCCCGATCGTGGCCGACATCGCTAAGAACGACGTGGGCGCCCTGACCGTCGCCGTCGTCACCAAGCCGTTCACGTTCGAGGGCCGCAAGCGCACCCAGAGCGCGCTGTCCGGCGTCGAGAACCTCTCGGCCAACGTCGACACGATCATCGTGATCCCCAATGACCGCCTGCTCGACATCGCCGAGAAGAAGACCACCATGCTCGAGGCCTTCCGCATGGCCGACGACGTGCTGTGCCAGGGCACCCAGGGCATCACCGACCTCATCACCGTCCCGGGCCTCATCAACCTCGACTTCGCCGACGTCTGCACGATCATGCGCGGTTCCGGCACGGCCATGATGGGCATCGGCATCGCCTCTGGCGACAACCGCGCCACCGACGCTGCTCAGGAGGCCATCTCGAGCCGCCTGCTCGAGAGCTCCGTCGACGGCGCCACCCGCGTGCTGCTCTCCATCGCCGGCAACAAGGACCTCGGCATCACCGAGATCTCCGACGCCGCCGACCTCGTTGCCTCCAACGTTGACCCCGAGGCCAACATCATCTTTGGCACGACCGTCGACGAGAGCCTTGGCGACCAGGTGCGCATCACCGTCATCGCCACGGGCTTCCAGGAGCCCAGCTCCCAGCCCTCGCTGCTGGGCGACTTCCACGCCCCGGCCGCTCCCGAGCCCGCTGCCCCCAAGCAGCCGGTGAGCGCCACGGGTTCCAAGGAGTTCGACATCCCTGACTTCCTGAAGCGCGGCCGCCTGTAATGCAGGTCCCCTCGCTTACGAGATATGTAGCGAACGGCGTGACCCTGCTCGGCGACACCAGTCGCCCGGGCGGGGTCACATTCGCGTTTACCGAGCGCACGGGTGGCGTCTCCAAGGCCCCCTACGCGAGCCTGAACCTCGGCAGCCGCTGCGGCGACGACCCTGCCTGCGTGGCGGAGAACCGCGCCCGCGCCCTTGCCGCCCTGGGTGCCGAGAAGATCGCGGCGAGCCTCGTCGAGCCGCGCCAGGTCCATGGCGACCACGTCGTGGTCGTTGACTCGTCCGCGCCCGAGGCCCTCGCGGCCGCCCGCGCGCAGGCCCAGGCCGGCGCCGACGCCATCGTCTGCACCGTGCCCGGGGTACCGGTGCTGCTGTGCTTCGCCGACTGCGTGCCCGTGGTGCTCATCGCGCCCGGGGCGTTTGCCGTGGTGCACTCCGGCTGGCGCGGCACGCTTGCGCGCATCTCGGCCAAGGCCGCGGCGGTGCTTGCCGAGGAGGCGGCCTGCGAGACGGCTGACATCTGCGCCTATGTGGGGCCGCACGCCTCTGCCGCCGACTACGAGGTCTCCGCCGAGCTGCTCGCTACGTTCGAGGATGAGTTTGGTACGATTGTTCATACTGCCGAAACGGAGAGAAACCTCGACCTCTCTGCGGCAATCCGGTGCGCGCTCACTCGGGTGGGCCTAGATAGTGCCCGCATCCTGGACGCGTGCCCCTCGACGGTCTCCAACACGGACCGTTTCTACTCCTACCGAGCTGAAGGAGGCATATGCGGTCGTCACGCTGCCATCGCCTACCTGTAGTGGGCTGCATGCTGGCGCTTGCCTGTTCCCTCGTGCTCGCGGGCTGCGCCGACTCTGGCTCGTCCAAGTCGCTGACGGTCGCGGGTTCCACCACGGTCCTTCCCATCGCCGAGATGGCTGCCGAGGGCTATGAGGAGCAGACCGGCACGAAGGTGCTCGTCTCGGGCCTGGGCTCATCGGCGGGCATCGAGGCCGTCACGAACGGGACGGCAGACATCGCCACCTCGAGCCGTAACCTCACGGCCGAGGAGTCGAGCCACGAGCTCGTCGCCACGGTCATCGCCCATGACGGCATCGCCGTCATCGTGAACCCGGACAACCCCGTCGCGAACCTCACCACCGAGCAGCTGCGCGACATCTACGCCGGCAAGATCACGAACTGGAGCGAGGTCGGGGGAGAGGACCTGCCCATCCAGGTCGTGAACCGCGACGAGGCCTCGGGTACCCGCGAGGCGTTCCGCACCCTCGTCATGGACGGCGTCGAGTTCGACCGCTCGGCCGCGGTCCTACCGGGCACTGGCCAGGTGCGCGACGTCGTGAGCCGCACGCCGGGCGCCATCGGCTACATCTCCATCGGCTTCGTCGAGAGCGACTACGCCACCACCTCGGTCAAGTCCGTGGCCATCGACGGCGTCGACGCCACCGAGGACAACGTCGAGAGCGGCGCCTACCCCATCTCGCGCGACCTCTACTTCTTCACCAACGGTGACCCGCAGGGCGAGGCCTACGGCTACATCTCCTACGTCCTGTCCGATGACATGGACCAGGTCATCCGCGACGCGGGCTACATCCCCGCTCACAAGTTCGCTGCTACCGAAGAGGGGAAGTGAGCCCATGAACGAAGAGATGGAGGAGAGCGTAGCCAGCTCGAACCTCAAGCAGGTCTCTAAGTCGACCCGCCTCAAGGAGCTTGCCCTCAAGAACCTGTTCCTCACCTGCGCATGCGTCGCGGTTCTCGCGGTCGTGCTCATCTTCGTGTTCACCTTCTGGAAGGCCATTCCGGTCCTCACCGACATCGGCCTGGGCGAGTTCTTCAGCCTCAAGTGGGCGCCCACCGAGGGCAGCTACGGCATTCTGGCGCTGCTCGCCGGCTCGGGCATCGTCACCGTGGGCGCGCTCGCCATCGGCGTGCCGCTCGCCGTGGGCTGCGCCGTCTTCCTCACCGAGATCGCGGGAAAGCGCCTCGCCAATGTCGTGAGCACCGCCGTCGACCTGCTGGCCGGTGTGCCTTCGGTCGTCTACGGCTTCTTTGGCCTCGTCATCCTGCGTCCGCTCGTCGCCAGCCTCACCGGTGGCCTGGGCTTTGGCGCGCTCACCGTGTGGCTCGTACTGGCCATCATGATCGTCCCCACGATCACGACCCTCACCATGGACGCGCTGCGCTCCATCCCCATGGGCATCCGCGAGGCGAGCTTCGCCATGGGCGCCACCCGCTGGCAGACGATCTACAAGGTCGTGCTGCCCGCCGCCAAGATGGGCATCGTCAACGCCGTCGTGCTGGGCATGGGCCGTGCTATCGGCGAGACCATGGCCGTGCTCATGGTCGTGGGCAACGCCCCGGTCATCCCCGGCGGCATCGCGAGCCCGCTGTCGACGCTCACGAGCCAGATCGCTCTCGACATGGGCTACTCGTCGGGCCTGCACCGCAGCGCCCTGTTTGGCATGGGCGCCGTGCTGTTCATCATCTCCGCCGCCCTCGTGGGCATCGTGCGCTTCCTGTCGAGCGCGCGCGAGAGCGGCCGTGGCCACTCGCGCCACCGCCGCGCCAAGGCGGCCGACCGCGCCGTCGTCGCCGGCGGCGTCAACTTCGACCACGCCGAGCAGCCCACCGAGCACGCCCCACAGGCCACCCTCACCGCAGATGACGTGACGCCCGTCACCGGCACCGTCACGCAGGTGAGCGAGGGCAGCCGCGCACGCATCAAGCGCCTGCTCGCCCAGGGAGCCAAGCCCGGCGCCAGCAAGAACAAGAACCGCACGAACGACGTCATGATCGGCGTGTTCCGCGCCGCCGGCGTCGTCACCGCCGCCGTTCTCGTCATGATCATCGCCTTCGTGGCCGTGAACGGCATGCCCGTGATGTCACTCGACTTCATCTTTGGCTGGCCTCACGGCGTCAACGCCGAGGGCGGCATCTTCCCCACGATCGTCTCGACGCTCTACGTCACGGCGCTCGCCATGCTCATCTGCACGCCCATCGCGGTGCTCGCGGCCGTCTACCTGGCCGAGTACGCCAAGCAGGGACGTCTCGTGACCTTCATCCGCTATGCGGCCGACACCCTCTCGTCGGTACCGTCGATTGTCATGGGCCTCTTTGGCTACGCGATGTTCGTCGAGGCTATGGGCCTTGGCCTGTCGATGCTCTCGGCCGCCCTTGCCCTGGCCCTCATGATGCTGCCCATCGTCATGCGTACCACCGAGGAGGCCATCCGCGCCGTACCCCGCTACATCCGTTGGGGCGCCTATGGCCTGGGTGCCACCAAGTGGCAGGTCGTCTCCAAGATTGTCCTGCCCAGCGCCTTCCCGCGCATCGCCACGGGCATCGTGCTTGCCATCGGTCGCGCCATCGGCGAGACGGCCGTCGTGCTCTACACCATGGGCCAGGCCATCAACCTGCCGCTCACCCCGCTCGACTCGGGCCGTCCCATGACGATTCACCTCTACCAGCTGGCAAACGAGGGCATCAACATGCAGGCTGCTTATGGCACCGCCCTGCTGCTCATGCTCATGATCTTGGCGTTCAACCTGTTCGCGCGCTACATCTCGCGCAGGTCTGCGTCGAAGGCGAAGGGAAACTAGCATGACCGTCTACCGACACGCGCCCAACAACGGCGATACGGGCATCCACGTCGAGAACTTCGACTTCTGGTACGGCGACTTCCACGCGCTCTCCGGCGTCACGATGGACCTCGCGCCCAACAAGATCACGGCCTTCATCGGTCCGTCCGGCTGCGGCAAGTCGACGTTCCTGCGCTGCCTCAACCGCATGAACGACCTCATCGAGGGCACGCACACCGCTGGCCTTATGTCCTTCGACGGCTCCGATATCTATGCCGAGGGCGTCGACCCCGTCGACCTGCGCCGCCGCGTGGGCATGATCTTCCAGCAGCCCAACCCGTTCCCCAAGTCGATCTACGAGAACGTGGCCTTTGGCCCGCGCCTTCTGGGCGTCAACAGCAAGAGCGAGCTCGACGGTATCGTCGAGGAGTCGCTCAAGCGCTCGAACCTCTGGAAGGAGGTCGCCGATCAGCTCGACAAGAACGGCCTTGCGCTCTCCGGCGGCCAGCAGCAGCGCCTCTGCATCGCGCGCACCCTGGCCGTGCAGCCCGACGTCCTGCTCATGGACGAGCCCTGCAGCGCCATCGACCCCACGAGCGTCCAGCGCGTCGAGGACCTCATGGCCGAGCTCTCGAGCGAGATGACCATCGTCATCGTGACCCACAGCATGCAGCAGGCCGCGCGCGTCTCCGACTACACGGCCTTCTTCCTGCAGGAGCACGCGGGCGAGCCCGCCGGTCTCATCGAGTACGGCGACACCAACGAGATTTTCAGCTCGCCAGCAGACCAACGCACCGAGGACTACATCACCGGCCGCTTCGGCTGATGCGGACCTAAGCCCCATCGCCCACCAAGCGACCAGCACCGCAAAGGAGTCACGCATGAGAGAGACGTTCAATCGCCAGCTCACCGAGATGCGCCAGGAGCTCGTCTCGATCTACGCCAATATCGACCTGGCGCTGCACGACGCCGTCGACGCCCTGTCCGAGGGTGACAAGGAGAAGGCCAAGGCCGTCAAGGCCACCACGCGCGAGATGGACGCTCGCTGCGCCGCGCTCGAGCAGAAGGCGTTCCTGCTCATCGCCACGCAGCAGCCCGTCGCGAGCGACCTGCGCCTCATCCAGTTCGTGATCTACGCCAACTTCAACCTGGCGCGCATGTCCAACCACGTGCGCAACATCGCAAAGACTGCCAAGCGCTGCGCCGGTCGCGCGGTGCCCGGCCAGCTCATTGACCTGCTCGCGAGCGAGGGGCACCTCGTCTACCGCGTGCTGTCGAACTGCGTCATGGCCATCGTCGAGGACGACCTGCGCCTCGCCGCTTCGCTGCCCGTGCTCGACGAGCCGGTAGACGAGCTCTACAAGCAGTTCTTCCGCTCGCTGGCCACCCTCGGCCCCGATGACGACATGGATGCCGCGAGCCGCGTGATCATGGCCTCGCGCATGCTCGAGCGCATCTCCGACAACGCCGTCGAGGTGGGCGAGAGGCTCGTCTTCCTGCTCACCGGCAAGCGCCGTAGCCTCGATGACCTGCGCGGCCTCGACGACGACGACCTGCAGGAGATGTACGCCACCCGCGGCGCCGGCTTTGCCCAGGAGCGCGACCTCGACGAGCAGCTGGCCCAGCAGATTCCCGAGGTCATGCTCGAGTCTGCCGTCGACGACGATGGCGCCGCAGACGACGTCGCCAGGAGTGCGGGCGATGAGGCCGATGAGCAGTAGCGGCCTCGATACCGGCGTGCCTGCGCCCGCGACCATCGAGGTCGACGAGGCCTGCCTCGCCTTCATGCGCGAGCGCCGCGCCGCTATTCTCGCGCGCCTCGAGGCCGCCTGCGCGCGCAGCGGCCGCAGCGCGTCAGAGTTGACGCTCGACGCCGTCTCCAAGACGGTGGGACCCGCCGAGGTGCTCGCCGCCATGCGCGCCGGCTATACGAGCTTTGCCGAGAACCGCCCGCAGGAGCTCGTGCGCAAGCTCGACGCCTTTGCCGCCGCGGGGATCGAGGCGGCACGCTTCGACATGATCGGCAACCTGCAGAAGAACAAGATCAACGCCGTGCTGGGCCGCGCCTCGCTCGTGCAGTCGATCTCGAGCCTGACCCTTGCCCAGGCCGTTTCGAGCCGTGCGGAGCGCGCGGGCCTCACCGTACCGGTGCTGCTCGAGTGCAACGTCTCGGGCGAGCTGTCCAAGGGCGGCTTTGCCCCCGACGAGGTGCGCGCCGCGGCAGACGAGCTGGTTGCGCTGCCGGCGCTCTCCATCGAGGGCGTCATGTGCATGGCCCCTGCCCACGACGCCGACGCGGCGCGTCGCACCTTCGCCGGTGCGCGCGAGCTCCGCGAGGAGCTTCGCGGTCGCATGGGCCTTGCGCTGCCCACGCTCTCCTGCGGAATGAGCGATGATTTCGAAATCGCGGTCGAGGAGGGCTCCACCCTCGTTAGACTGGGACGGATAGTGTTTTCTGCCGAGTACGACCTCGCCTAGGGGTCGTCTGGTTGGGGCGCTTGCGCCCTCACAGGACTTGGGGACATCATGGGATTTCTCGACAACATTAAGAACAAGCTCCAGCCCCGCGACGACTACTACGACGACGGCGGCTATGACAACGGCTACGACGACGGCGGCTATGACAACGGCTACGACGACGGCCAGTACTACGACGAACACACGGTCTCCCAGCTCCTCGACGGCGCCGTCAATGCCGCAGGCAA
>NZ_CEVYAT010000082.1:0-7047 GCF_982402205.1 Parolsenella sp.
AGCTTGGCGTCATCGTGAGCGGGGCCGCCTGCGCCCTGTTCGCCGTGCTCATGCTCAACGACATCATGCCAACCTCAGGTGAGGTGTTCTGCGCTGTCGTCGACCTCGCGCTGTGCCTTGGCGGCTTCGTCAACGCGCGCAAGCTGTCCACGGTCATCGCCTAGTTAGGATTTCTCAACTTTCTCGGTTGACGGGGCGCGCGTCTTTGGTAATATTCTCTTCGCATCAATTCGGGGATATAGCTCAGTTGGGAGAGCGCGTGACTGGCAGTCACGAGGTCAGGGGTTCGAATCCCCTTATCTCCACCACATCTTAGGAGCGGCGACTTCGGTCGTCGCTTTTTTGTTTGCCAAGCCATGTTCTGGACGTCGGAACCAGAATCATGCCATGTCCTGGACGTCGACATCAAAACCAAGTCATGCCTTGGGTGTCAGAATAAATATTTCTCAAAAATGTTCTTGACGGCCTCTAAATCGCCATGCTATCTTAATCATTGCTGCGCACGACGGCAGCTCGAAGTGGGCGATTGGCTCAGGGGTAGAGCACATCCTTCACACGGATGGGGTCGCTGGTTCGAATCCAGCATCGCCCACCACTTCGGGGATATAGCTCAGTTGGGAGAGCGCGTGACTGGCAGTCACGAGGTCAGGGGTTCGAACCCCCTTATCTCCACCATAATCGAGGAGGCCGGGGCATTTGTCCCGGCCTTTTTTGTATCGCACGACGGCACGGAAGTACCAACAAGATAACCAGGAGGGCGTCATGAGCGACACCATCACCAACCCCGTTGAGGCCTTTGGCCTGCACGTTGCCCACGTGGGCATCAACGCCGCGAACGCCGAGGAGGCCTCTCAGATCGCCGGGCTCTTCCAGACCCTCATGGGCCTCGAGCCCAACCCCACGCCCGTCTCCGTCTTCGCCGACACGCTCGTCGAGGTCATGAGCGGCTGCGGCAGGGGAGAGAAGGGTCACATCGGCTTTGGCGTCAACGACATCTTCGCCGCGGAAGAGTGGTTCGAGGGCCGTGGCTTCACCATCAACGAGTCCTCTCGCGCCCTCAACCCCGATGGTTCCACCAAGCTCGTCTATTTCAACGACCAGATCGCGGGATTCGCCATCCACCTCTGCCAGGACTAGCCACGCCACGCCCTTCTCGATCTAAACGGGAGCTCCCTTGATTCTTCTTGCCGACAAGGTATCCAAATCATTCGGCGGCCGCACCCTTTACGAGGGCGCCACGCTGCAGCTCAACGCCGGCCAGCGCTGGGCCCTCGTGGGCCCCAACGGCGCGGGCAAGACCACGCTGCTCAAGATTATCATGGGCGTCGAGACCCCCGACGAGGGAACGGTGAGCTTCCAGAAGGGCACCTCGGTTGGTTACCTCGAGCAGGAGGCCAAGCTCGCCGGCCATGCCACCGCCCTCGAGGAGGTCATGGCCTCCGCCACCGAGATCCGCCATCTGGGAGAGCGCATCTCCGAGCTCGAGGCTGCCATCGCCAACGCCGGCGAGGGCGACGGCCTCGACGCGCTTCTCGAGGAGTACGGCCACGCCCAGGACCGCTTCGAGCGCCTGGGCGGCTACGAGCTCGAGAGCCGCGCCCGCGCCATCCTGTGTGGCCTCGGATTCCCCGTCGACGACCTCGACAAACCCGCGGAGGACTTCTCGGGCGGCTGGCAGATGCGCATAGCCCTCTCCAAGCTCCTCCTGCGCCACCCCGACCTGCTGCTGCTCGACGAGCCCACGAACCACCTTGACCTCGAGAGCGTTAAGTGGCTCGAGCAGTTCCTCTCTGGCTACGACGGGGCCGTGCTGCTCGTGAGCCACGACCGCGCCTTCATGGACGCCTGCGTGAGCCACGTCGCGGCCCTTGAGAACCGCCGCCTCACCACCTACACGGGCAACTACTCCGCCTACCTGCGCCAGCGCGAGGACAACCTCGAGCAGCTCCGCGCCAAGCGCGCCGCCCAGGAGCGCGAGATCGCCCACATGCAGGTCTTCGTAGACAAGTTCCGCTACAAGCCCACCAAGGCCGCCCAGGCCCAGGAGCGCATGAAGCGCATCGAGCAAATCAAGAGCGAGCTCGTGGTGCTTCCCGAGAGCTCGCGCAAGGTGAGCTTCAGCTTCCCCGAGCCCCCGCGCACGGGCGACAAGGTGGTCTCGCTCGAGCACATCCGCAAGGCCTTTGGCGACAACCTCGTCTACGCCGACGCAAACGCCACCTTCTATCGCGGTGACCACGTGGCCCTCGTGGGCCCCAACGGCGCCGGCAAGTCAACCCTCATGAAGCTCGCCCTCGGCTTCGAGAAGCCCGACGCGGGCACGGTCGAGATGGGCCAGAACGTCACGAGCGCCTACTACGCCCAGCACCAGCTCGAGACCCTCATCGAGTCCAACACGGTCATGGCCGAGATGGACGAGGCGGCTCCCGGCTGGACGAGCTCCGAGGAGCGCCGCCTACTCGGCGCCTTTCTCTTCTCGGGCGACGACGTCGAGAAGCGCGTGGGCGTGCTGTCGGGAGGCGAACGGGCACGTCTGGCCCTCGCCAAGATGCTCGTGGCCCCCGACCCGCTCCTGTGCCTCGACGAGCCCACGAACCACCTCGACATCGACTCGGTCGACGTCCTCGAGAAGGCGCTTGTGGACTTCAAGGGCACCATCCTGCTCATCAGCCACGACGAGCACCTCGTGCGCGCGGTGGCGAACAAGGTCGTCGACGTGCGCGACGGGCAGGTCACGATCTATGACGGCGACTACGACTACTACCTTTTCAAGCGCGCCGAGCTCGAGGCTGCCGCCCAGGTGGGCGAGCAGGCCGGCTCCGCCAAGGCCGCCCAGCCCGCGAAGACCCAGACAGCGGCTGCGCCCGCGCAGACCGGCCGCAACGTCAAGACCAAGGAGCAGCGCCGCGCCGAGGCCGAGGCGAGAAATGCCCTCTCCAAGTCGCTGCGCTCCACCAAGAAGCGCCTCAAGGAGGTCGAGGACGCCCTCGAGCCCGCCCACAAGCGCTATGACGAGCTGATGGAGCTCATGGCCTCAGAGGAGCTCTACGCCGATCAGAAGCGCTTTGACGAGTGCCTTGCCGAGTACAACGCGCTCAAGAAGATAATCCCCGCGCTCGAGGAGGAGTGGCTGGAGCTCTCGACCAAGCTCGAGGAGGCCCAGAATGCCTAGCCGCATGGCCGAGAGGGTCTCCTTGGCCCTCAGGGTGTGCGCGTGCGTCCTTCTTGGCCTCGCGGTCTTCATGCTCGTGCCGCTGCCCCAGCTCCGAGGCGCGCAGATCGACCTGGCGCTCGCCGTTACCTCGCTCGAGCCGGACGCCCTCGCAGGCCTTCTCGTGGTGGCAACGCCGCTCGGCACGGCGTTTCGCGGCGACTTTGTGCTGTGCGCCGCTGCCCTTTATCTCATAGACTGGTGTGTTGGACGCGCCTGCAACCCAAGCCGCATGCGCTAGCTGCAAGAGGGAGGCGCCATTGCTGTCGCTCGAACACATCGCCCTGACCGCCCTATCGGTCGTTCTGCTCGTCTTCTCGGCCATCGTCCACGAGGTCGCGCACGGCTACGTGGCGCACCTGTGCGGCGACGACACGGCCAAGGAAGCGGGTCGACTAACGCTCAACCCCGCCAGGCACCTCGACCCCTTTGGCTCGATCGTGCTGCCCATCGTCATGGGCATCATGGGCGGCTTCGTGTTCAGCTACGCAAAGCCGGTGCCCTACAACCCCTACCGCCTCAAGAATCGCAGGCGCGACGAGGTGCTCGTGGCGCTTGCCGGGCCTGCCTCGAACCTTCTGCAGGCACTCGTGGGTGCCGCGGCCTTCAACGGCCTGTGGGCGCTCGTCGAGGCAAACCCGCAGCTCTACTTCTCCGGCCCGTTGGTGCTGGGCATGAGTGCCATTGAGCTTTTGCTCACGGTCTTCTCGAGCTACGTGTGGGTAAACCTCATGCTCGCTTTCTTCAACCTCATCCCGCTGCCGCCGCTCGACGGCTCCAAGGTCGTGTGCTACTTCCTCAAGGGCGAGGCCCTCGAGCGCTACTATCAGGTTCAGCGCTACGCCATGCCCATCCTCATCTTCGTCCTCTACATCTTGCCGCGCCTGGGATTTGACCCGCTGGGCGTCTACCTCAACGCCTGTGTGGGTAACCTCTACAACCTTCTGCTGGGGATGTGATCGGGTGAGCTATCGCGTACAGACCCAGGCCTACTCGGGACCGTTCGACCTGCTCCTGCAGCTCGTGAGCCGCCAGCGCGTCGACATCGGCGCCATCTCCATCTCCGAGGTCGCAGACCAGTACCTCGCCGAGGTGGAGCGCATGGGCGAGCTCGACCTCGACGTCGCGAGCGACTTTGTCCTCGTGGCCTCGACGCTGCTCGACATCAAGGCGGCCTCGCTCGTGCCCCAGGACGTGCCCGCGGCCGCAGACGATGACGAGGACGACGAGTTCTCCGACCTCTCGCCCGACGAGGCGCGCGAGGTGCTCATCGCCCGGCTCATCGCCTACAAGCAGTTCAGGAACGCCGCAGCAGCGCTGGGGGCCCGCATGGAGGCCCAGGCGCGCATGCACCCCAGGACGGCCGGCCCCGGCCCGGAGTTTCTCAACACCATGCCCGACTACCTCGAGGGCATCACGCTGCGAGGGCTTGCCGTCATCTGCGCCGACCTCGACAGCCGGCGCGAGGGATTCCTGCTCGAGGCCGAGCACATCGCGCCAAAGCGCCTGCCCGTGGCACTCACCGTGGCGAGCGTAGACCGCGTGACTCGCGCGAAGCCCCACCTCACGTTCTCGGAGCTGCTCGACGGCGACTCGACGCCCGAGCAGGTGGTCGTGACCTTCCTCGCGATTCTGCAGCTTTACAAGCTGGGCAGCGTGAGGCTCACGCAGGACGAGAACTTCGCCGACATCGACATCGACCGCATCGAGGGGGCGCCGGCCTACGAGGTCGACGCGACCACGCTGGCCGAGCTGGAGGGAGAGTACTGATGAGAGAGCTCGACAAGCTCGATTCGCAGGATATGAGGGGCGCGCTCGAGGCGATGCTCCTGGCGTCGAGCGACCCAGTGAGCGCCACCGACCTCGCGAAGGTCTTGGGAGCCGCCCCCGGCGAGGTCTCCGCTCAGCTCGCCGACCTCGCCGCCGAGTACGCCGACGCAAACCGCGGCTTTCAGCTGCGCGAGGTGGCGGGCGGCTGGAGGCTGTTTACCCACCCCGCCTACCACGACCAGGTCGAGACGCTCGTCATGAGCTGGGACACGAGGCGCCTGTCGCAGGCGGCCCTCGAAACGCTCGCCGTGATCGCCTACCACCAACCGGTCACGCGCGAGGGCGTCAAGGCCATCCGCGGCGTCAACTCCGACGGCGTCATCTCCTCGCTCGTCGACAAGGGGCTCGTGCGCGAGGCCGGCCGCGACCCTCAGCGCGCCCAGGCCATCCGCTACGCAACCACGCAGGCCTTCCTTGAGCGCTTTGGCCTCAAGTCGCTGCGCGAGCTGCCCGACCTGGAGCAGTTTGCCCCCGACGAGGAATCGCGCAAGTTCATCCGCGAACGCCTCTCGGGCCGCTCGATCGAGTCGACCCTCGAGGAGGCCGCGGCAGACTTTGACGAGGAGCGCGAGCTCATAGGCGCCGACGGAGTGGAGGAGAGCGATGACGAATAGCGAGCAGGCCGCGCAGGGGGAGCGAATCGTCCCCATGCGGCTGCAGAAGTTCCTCGCCCGCGCCGGCGTCGCGAGCCGCCGCGGCTCCGAGAACCTCATGACCGCCGGGCGCGTCCGCGTGAACGGCGCGGTCACGACCGAGCTCGGCAGCAAGGTCGACCCGCTCGTCGACGTGGTGACGGTCGACGGCCGCGAGGTGCGCCTGGCCGACGGCTCGGTCTACCTTATGCTCTACAAGCCCGCGGGCTACGTCACTACGATGCGCGACCCCGGCGGCCGCCGCTGCGTGGCGAGCCTCGTTCCCAGCGACCGCTACCCCGGACTCTTCCCCGTGGGCAGGCTCGACCGCGACACGACCGGCCTTCTGCTCTTCACGACCGACGGCGAGGCGGCCCAAGCGCTGCTCCACCCCTCGTTCGAAAAGAAGAAGCACTACCTCGCGCTCGTGCACGGCTGTCTCACCCACGCCGAGGCCAAGGCGCTCGAGGACGGCATCGAACTCGATGACGGCCCCTGCGCCCCGGCGCGCGTCGAAGCCATGCGGATGGGAGATCCCCGCGCCGCCATCTTTGCCGACGCGCCCAAGGGCACCTCGGTCGTGGGCCTCACGATCCACGAGGGCAGAAAGCACCAGGTGAAGCGTATGCTCGAGGCCGTCGGCCATGAGGTCGTGCGCCTGCACCGTGACACCTTTGGGCCGCTGCGCCTCACTGGCATCGAGCCCGGCCAGTGGCGTATGCTCACGGACGGCGAGCGGGCACGCCTGCTCGAGGCGACGAGGGGAGAGCGCTAGATGGCGGAGTTTGGACGTGTGCTGTTCATGCGACACCCGCAGACGGAGTTCAACAACACGGGGCGTCTCTCGGGGCGCATCGACGTCGGCCTGTCCGAGCACGGCCGCGAGCAGGCCTGCCGCGCCGCCGCGGCCCTCGTTGCCTGGCGGCCCGATCGCATCATCACCTCGCCGCTTGCCCGCTGCCACGCCATCGCAGACGCCGCCGCCCGTGAGTTGGGCATCGAGCCCATCGAGGACGAGCGCGTCATCGAGATCGACTTTGGTGAGGCGGAGGGCATCGTAAAGGACCGCCTCGCCGACATGGGCCTCGCGTTTCCCTGGGACATCGTCGACGGTCACTCGGTCGCGGCCCCGCGCGCCGAGACCTTCGAGGCCCTCATCGAGCGCGCCCGCGGCTTTGTCGACTACGTCGCGACCCTGCGTGGCAAGACGGTCGTCGTGACACACGGCGGCTTCTCGCGTGCCGTGTTCGCGGCGGTCTACCGCGAGCCGGTCGAGCTCTTCTGGGACCGCGTGATTCCCAACGTCTCGTCCCAGGTGTTCGTCTCGAACGGCGCGAGGCTCGCGCTGCAGACGGCGGTGCAGCTCCTCAGGCG
>NZ_CEVYAT010000083.1:0-6992 GCF_982402205.1 Parolsenella sp.
TGCCACGGCCGCGGCGCCGCGCTCGTAGGCGGCCGTGGCATCCGCGCCCTCGCGGCTCACCACCCGCCCGCCCACGATCTCCGCGGGCGGACGCGGGCACGGGAGGCCACCGTCCATCTCGGGGCAGACGCCCACCACGCGCCCGCCATCCGCGCGCACGCCGGCGGCGAGGGCGGCCACGCACAAAGAAGGGCGAGCGCCGCCATCATAGCGGCAGTGCTCGCCCAACAGGCATCTGCTGACGATGAGGTCCACGACTAGGCGCCAAGCGTGGCGATTTGAATCGACGCGCCGGTCAGGATGCCGTTCACGTAGTTGGTCCACTCGCTGCTCGAGGTCTGGGAGGCCTGGGCGTACTTCTGGTAGGCCACCGAGTAGGCCATCTGCGCCTGCGCGTAGGTGGCGGCGTCGGGCGTCCAGGACTCGTCCTTGAGGGCGTTGTAGTACTCGCCGTCGGTGCGCGCCCAGGTGTTGTTGGCGCTGTCCCACTCGTCACCGAGCAGGCCCACAATGTAGGCGCCGTAGGTGGCGTTGGCGCTGTCCTGGTCATTGTCGGCCGGTGCGTCGGGCGCAGTGGGGGCGGTGGGCGTGTCGGAGCTGCAGACCTTGTCCTTGAGCTTGTACATCATCGCGCTCTGACGGATGACCTCCTTGGCCTGATCCTCGGACAGGCCGTACTGCGAGGCGATCTGCGAGATGTCGGAGACGCCCAGGATCTGCTCGGCGTAGCTCGACAGCTCGTCGTCGGAGACCGTGATGCCCTCGTCAGCGGCCACCTGCTCGAGAATCTTGTTGCGGGCCACGGCGAGCGCGGAGTCGGCGTTGGGCAGCGTGTAGTTGCCGTCGTCGTCCTTCACCGCGTCGAGCGAGGTCTGCGACTCGATGGCGTCGCGCACGGTGACGCTCTCGGTCTTGCCCTTGTAGGTGTAGGTGGCGATCACCTGGTCGAGGTCGCCCTCGGCAACGCTCGTCTTGCCCGCGAAGGCCGCAGACAGGCCCGAGCCGCCCAGGACGAAGTGGCCGAGCAGGACGCCCACCACCAGGGCGATGACGACGGCCACCGCCACGACCGGCATCCCGAGCGCCTTGGGCGCACCCGCCGCCTTGCTCGACTCTGCGTTGGCACCGTGCTTTGCTGCCATGTGAAGCTCCCACCTCATCAAGCGGCCGGGCGCTCGCGCGTCCGGCCTCACGTTCCCTTATATGGTTCCAGTCTACCCCGCCGCCACCTACGAGAGACGCGCGACCGCCTCGGCAACGGCAGCTCCATAGGCACGCGTGCCCGCGGCGCCGTCGAACGAGCCGGTGAGCGAGCGGCGGATGTCCGCCGTGACCTGCTTGCCCGCCGCGAGCACCTCGCGCACGGCGGTGCGAATGTTGGCGGCGGCCGCGCCCTCGCCCAGGTGGTCGAGCATCATCGCGGCCGACAGGATCATGGCCGTGGGGTTGGCGATGTCCTTGCCCGCGATGTCGGGGGCGCTGCCATGGGTGGCCTCGAAAATCGCCTGGTTGGCGCCGATGTTGGAGCCGGGCGCCAGGCCCAGGCCGCCCACCAGGCCCGCGCACAGGTCGCTCACAATGTCACCGTAGAGGTTGGGCAGCACGAGCACGTCGAAGTCCTCGGGGTGCTGCACGAGGCCCATGCACGTGGCGTCGACGATTCTTGCGTCGAACTCAATCTCGGGGTAGTCGGCGGCGACGCGCTCGGCGGTGTGCAGGAACAGGCCGTCGGTGCACTTCATGATGTTGGCCTTGTGCACCGCGGTGACCTTGTGGCGGCCGTTGGCGCGCGCATAGTCGAAGGCGTAGCGCACGATGCGCTCCGACCCGCTCACGCTGATGGGCTTGAGCGAGATGGCGGAGTCGGGCTTGATGATGCCCGCGCCCGCCGCCTCGACCGTCGCCATGATCTGGCGGGCGCCATCCGTGCCCTCGTCGAACTCGATGCCGGCGTAGAGGTCCTCGGTGTTCTCGCGCACGATCACGAGGTCGACGTCGTCGTAGCGGCTGCCGTCGCCGGGCATCGAGAGGCAGGGGCGCACGCAGGCGTAGAGGTCGAAGGCGCGGCGCAGGGCCACGTTAACGCTGCGGAAGCCCGAGCCCACCGGCGTGGTGACGGGGCCCTTGATGGCGGTGCCCGTCTCGCGCACAGAGTCGAGGACGCGTTCGGGAAGGGGCGTGCCCTCCCGCTCCATCACCGCGGCACCGGCCGTCTGGACGTGCCAGTCTATGCGCACGCCCGTCGCGGCGACGACCTCGCGCATGGCATCCGAGATCTCGGGGCCAATGCCGTCTCCCGGGATGAGCGTTACCTGGTGGGCCATAGTGCTACCTCCTGTGCTCGATGTGGTGAGGCGATTGTACGCATACGGCGCCCGACCGCACAACTCGGGTCGGGCGCCGTGACACGTTCGAAACGTGCAGCTAGCCTACTTGTCGGCCGTCTCGCCCTTGGCGGCGGCGATGACGGACTGCGAACAGGTCTTGATGTAGCCGCGGCCGTTCTCGGCATCGAAGGTCAGGCGCGAGACGAGCGCCTCCTTGACCTCGTCGCTGGCGGCGCCGGCGGCAAAGTCGACGAGCGAGTCGAGCATGGCACGGTAGCCCGGGTCGCCGTGGAAGCACTGGATGGCCTCATCGAGCAGCGGCCAGACCTTGTCGGACTTCTCGGGCGAGGTGGCGCCCAGGCTCGCGAGCATACGGAAGGCCTCGATGCGCACGCGGCTCGAGTTCTCGTCGAACAGCGACGTCTCCGCACCCTCGTAGGCCTTCTCGACGAGGTCGGGGTGGGTCTCGGCGAGCTTGCAGAGAGCGCCCAGGGCCTCCCAGCGGGTCTGTGCCTCGGGGCGGAACAGCGCGTCGATGAGGGCGTCGACAATGTTGTCGACGTCGGCCTCGATCTTCTCGGGCTGCTCGTAGGCCATGGTCGCCAGCGTCGAGGCGGCCTCCTGGCGCATGCGGCGCACCGGTCCGCTCAGCTCGTCGATGAGGCGGTCGGTCTCGCTGATGAGACCCTCGCCGAGCTTGCGGCGCGTGGGCTGGTTCTCTTCTGCCATGCAACTACTCCCTTATTCGTTGAACCCAAGGACGTTGTAACCGCCCTTGGTCTTGTTGATCTTGATGAGCTTGAGGCTCGAGGCTTCCTCGAGCAGCTTCGAGAAGCGGCTGTAGCCGTAGGTGCTCTCCGAGAACTGCGGCTGCTTGCGCACCATCGCCTGCTTGAGGGCCGAGGCCTGGATGGGGCCGTCCTGGTCGCGCTGCATCGAGTCGACGGTTCCCAGGAGCAGCTTGTAGCAGCCCTGCTTGCCCTTGGGCACCACCTTGCGGTAGGCCGGGAGCACCCCGGGCTGGCCATCGGCGCCGTCCTTGCCCTCGGCCTCCTCGACGGGCCGCACGATGTCCTCGTAGAACATGAACTCGTCGCACACGTCCACGAGCAGGTTGCTCGTGCTCTCGCGCCTGCCCACGCCAATCACGGTCTTGTCGTACTCGCGCAGCTTCGCCACGACGGGCGAGAAGTCCGAGTCGCCCGACAGAATCGCGAAGGTGTCGATGTGGCTCTTGGTGAGGCACATCTCCACCGCGTCGACCGCAAGGCGGATGTCGGCCGAGTTCTTGCCCGTGCTCGCGCGGTCCGGGATCTCGATGAGCTCGATGCCCAGCTCGTGCAGCGGCGTCACGTCGGCGGCGTAGCGCTGCCAGTCGCAGTAGGCACGGCGCACGGTGATGCGGCCCTTGTCGGCGAGGCGCTCCATGATGCTCTTGACGTCGATGGGGCTGGCCTTGCCGGGAGCCTTGGCGTGAACGCCGCGAAAGGCCAGGTTCTCGTAGTCGATGAGCACGGCGATGGTCCGCGGTGCAGCTCCCAGATGCTTGGCTGCCGACATGCTACCTACCACCCTTCCCGTGTCCCTTGGCGTCGTCGGAGACACTGATGAGCTCGGGCTCGGCCTCGCCGGTCTTGGCACGCCTGGCCGCGGCGCGGCGCATGCGGGCGCGCTCACGGTCGCGCTTGCGGGCGGCGGGCGTCATGAGGCGGTCGACGAACTTCCACGGCCCCACGCTCTCGCCGTAGCCAAACTTGAGGCCCGCGACGGCGCCGGCCACCGCGCCAAAGGCGAAGGTGCCCAGCACCACGTAGCCAAACGCCCACACGAGCATGAACAGCAGAGACCCCGCGAGCACCGCCACGAGGTTGGCCATGCCGTACTGGGCCGCGCCCTCGCAGCGCGCACCCGCCTCGTCGCCTACGTGAAAGCCAACGACGATGCCAAAGACCGCGAACAGCAGGCTCACGACCGTGATTGCGAATCCGTCACTCACGAGCTACTCCTCGTGGCCGCAACCGCAGTCGGAGCCCTCGCCGTGGCCACCGCAGCAGCATTCGTGGTCGTTGCCGTGCTCGTGGCCGTGGCCGCCGCAGCACTCGTGGCCATCGTCGTGTCCGTGGCCGCCGCAGCAGCCGTCGCCGTGGCCGCCGCAGCACTCGTGGCCCTCGCCGTGCTCGTGGCCGCAGCCGCAGCCCTCGCCCTCGGGGGCGTACTGACTCACGTCGAGCTTGCCCCAGTCGAGGCCGGCAGCGGCGGCGTCGGCTTGCTCGGCGTACAGCAGGCTGATGGCCTGGGTGCCCAGGCGCGCGCCACCAATCTGGCAGAGCATGTCATAGAGCGTGAAGGCCGTCTCGGCACCCGGCAGGGTGATCTGCAGGTCTTCGGACTGCTCGAGCGCAAGGCCCAGGTCCTTGCGAAAGTGCTCGACGAGGAAGCCCGGCTTGTAGTCACCTTCGAGCGCCTTGGGGCCAAGGCCGGCAAGGGCGCGCGAGCCGCCCATGCCGCCGCCCACCATCTCGAGCATCTTGGCCACGTCGATGCCGCCCTGCGTGGCGAGGGCCAGGGCGTCGGCCATGCCCACCATGCAGCCGGCGAGCGACACCTGGTTGCAGAGCTTGGCCGTCTGGCCGGCGCCGGCCGAGCCAAAGTAGAAGATCTTGGACGAGAAGGTCTCGAGCAGCGCGACAATCGGGGCGGCGTCGGCCTCCTCGCAGCCCATGATGAGCGTGAGGGTGCCGTCGATGGCGCCCTGCTCGCCACCCGTCACCGGGCAGTCGACGGCGTGTTTGTCCTCAACCTCGGCCGCGTCGTGGATGTCGCGGGCGAGCTGGGCCGAGGAGGTCGTGAGGTCGACGAGCCAGGCACCCGTCTTGGCGGCGCGGATGAGGCCGTCGCTGGCGAGGTAGACGTCCTCGACGTCGGAGGGGTAGCCGAGCATCGTGAAGATGACGTCGGCGCCCTTGGCGGCCTCGGCGGGGCTGTTTGCCCAGATGGCGCCGCGCTCGATGAGGCCGGCAGTCTTCTCCTTGGTGCGGTTGTAGACCGTGAGCTCGTAGCCGGCGTCCATGAGGTGGCCGGCGATGGGCGCGCCCATGATGCCGGTGCCGATGAAGGCGACCTTGAGACTGGCGGTGGTGGTCATGCGTTTCCCTTCTTCATGCGTGCGGCGCCGCGGACGGGGATGTCCGCGGCGCGCTGATCAGACGATGTGTGCGGCTACTTGTTGCCGCGGACGCGCTTGGCGATGCGGTCGGTGAACGAGAGCGATTCCCTGCGGTCCTTGCCCCAGAAGGCGCAGGCGACCATGCCCGGTCCCACGTGGGCGCCGATGACCGGGCTCACCGAGCTGTGGATGATGGGGATGTCGGCGCAGCCCGGCTCCTTGCGGATCTGGTCCTCAAGCCACTTGGCGTCCTTCTCGGCGTCGGAGCTCACGATGCCGATGGGCATGTGGGTCACCACGCCCTCGGTGCCGATGTAGTTCTCCTTGAAGTCCGAGATGATGGCGCGCAGGGCCTTCTTGCGGCCGCGGCACATGCCGCGCAGCGTGAGGGCACCGTTGAGGTCGTATGACAGCTCGGGCTTGATGTCGAGCTTGCCGCCCACCTGGGCAGCCGCGGGCGGGATGCGGCCGCCGCGGGCCAGGGCGTCGAAGCTCTCGAGCGTGAAATAGCCCTGGATGTAGTAGCGGGCCTCCTCCACCCAGTCGACGAGCTCGCGGGCCGTGAGGCCGTTGCCCACCTGGCGCACGGCCTCGATGGCGAGCAGCTCGGCGGCGGCAGACGGGCACAGGTTGTCGACGACGTAGAGCTCGTAGCCCGGGTGCGCCTCGCGCACCATCTCGGCCGCCTGGCGCGCCGCGTCGACGCTTGAGGACAGGCCGCGGGTAAAGGCGAGGTAGACCGCGGGCACCCCCGAGGCGGCCGCGCGCTCGAACACCTCGAGGTAGTGTCCCGGGGTGACGGCGGCGGTGGTGGCATGCTCGCCGTTCCTCATACGCTCGTAGAACTCGTGCGGCGTCATCGACTTCCACAGGTCGTCCGCGTGCTCGCCGTCGTTCATGACGAACGAGAAGTGCACGACCTCGACGCCGAGGGCGCGGGCGACCTCGGGGGCGAAGTCGGCGCACGAGTCGACGATGATGCGGCACTGGCCGTCGCGGCGATAGCTCGCGCCCGCCTGGGCGACCATCGGGTCGTTGGCGGGCACGTTGGCTTCGCATGCGACGGCCGCGGGCTCGGCAGAACCCGCGGCCTGGATGTTAGGGTTTTCGCTGGTATCGCTAGTCATCTGGCTCCTCGATCTTGGGCTTGATGATTCCGTACCCGCCATTCTTGCGGCGGTAGACCACGTTCACGAGGCCGGTGGCGGCGTTCGTGAACACATAGAAGTCGTGTCCGATGAGGTCGGTCTGGACGAGCGCCTCCTCCTCGGTCATGGGCGGCAGGTCGATGACCTTCTCGCGCACAAGCACGTCGTCCTCGGACTCCTCGTCGGCCGCGGGCTCGATGAGGCTCGCGAGGTCGGCGGCGGTGGGCTCGACGGGCAGTCCCTGGGAGCGCTGGCGACGGTCGATGATGCGCGTCTTGAACTTGCGCACCTGGCGCGTGACCTTGCCGGCCGCGATGTCGATGGCGGCGTACATGTCGGGGTCTGCCGAGA
>NZ_CEVYAT010000084.1:0-6971 GCF_982402205.1 Parolsenella sp.
ATCTCATCCACCGCGGACACCTCAAATGTTTGATAAGCAGGCGACACGATGAACGAATCAGACTCCGTGCTGAGCCCAATCCGAATACAAACGTCCCTGCCCGTCTGCATACCACTAAATGCAAAACGGCCCTTTCGGATGACCTTGTACTTTGTTTCATCAAGCCCATCCGTATTCGCAGCAGTCGGCATGAATCGCTTGTTGATATTGAGCCCACGAAAATCTCTAGACCCGGTACTATTCCTCTCATCTACGAGTTCGACAAGCTCCCCTAGCTTCACTTTACGCAATGCCATAGCCGATACCTTCAAACGCGTCTTCGAGCATCTTCTGCGACGCCTTCTCAGCAGCCAGCACCTCACGCATCTCATTCTGGATGCGGTTCATCTCAACGTCGAAGTCAATGTCGAGATCATGGTCAACGAACTCGATGTACTTGCTCGGAGTAAGCACGTAGCCCCTGCTCTCGAGCGTCACCTCGTTGGGGTCATCGCTCCTGAGCCTTACGCTCTTGCAGAGCTCGGGGACGTCCTTATACCCACCACCGACATCCTGCCAGGAGTCATAGATGCGCTTAACCTCGGCGATCTGTTCGGGTGCAAGAATCGTCTTCTTCTTTTTCTTGTTCTTGTCCATCTTATACATGGCAGTGTTGTCGTCCCACGTACGCAAATCCATGAACAGTACCTCATTGTGGCGGTTGCGAAGTATGCGCTCGCCCTTGACGCCACCCCTCTTGTTCATATTCAAAATCCACAGCGTCACCGAAATGTCGGTGGTATAGAACATGTCGCGGGGCAGTACGATGATGGCCTCAACCTTGTCGTTCTCCAGTAGCTTCTGGCGAATCATGGACTCGTTGGCGTCGTCCGTACCCAATGCACCGTTGGCAAGCAGGAAACCGGCAACGCCATGGTTTACATCAAGCTTAGACAGAATGTGCAGAATCCAGGCATAGTTGGCGTTTGCTACAGGAGGAACGGCTCCGTAGCCCCTCCAGCGCGGGTCATGCGTTAGCTCGTCCGCGCCACGCCAGTTCTTAAGGTTGAACGGCGGGTTTGCCATCACGTAGTCAACCTTCTTGTCAGGGTGCTGGTCTGCGGTAAAGGAGCTCGCGGCCCTCTCGCCCAGGTTGTTGGAGATGCCGCGGATGGCAAGGTTCATCTTACACAGGCGCCACGTATCCTCGTTGAGTTCTTGGCCCACAACGGAGATGGCCGAACGGTTGCCGTGATGCTCCTCGACGAACTTGTGAGACTGAACGAACATGCCGCCGGAGCCACAGCAGGGGTCATAGACAACACCCTCGAACGGCTCAATGAGCTCGGCGATGAGCTGTACCACGCAGGCTGGGGTGTAGAACTCGCCGTCTTCCTTAGAGGAGCCCACGGCAAAGGCCTGCAGGAAGTACTCGTAGGTGCGGCCAATAAGGTCTTCCTCGTGGAAGCGGTCCTGACTGATCATGCCAATGGCGTCGATGAGCGCCTTGGTGGAGCGTATGTCGGCGGTAAGAGTTGCAAAGAGGCCCAATGGAAGTGCACCAACAAGCGCCGGGTTATTGTCTTCGGCTAGTTTCATCGCCGCATCGATCTTGATGGCAATATCGTTGTCTGCCGCATGGGCCACGAGGTAGTCCCATCGCGCCTCTTCGGGCAGGTAGAAGACGTTCTTTGCGTTATAGAACGACGGCTTCTCGAGGAAGGCGGGAATGTCACCGTATTCTTCGATGATTTCCGTGCGACGCGTCTGGAACTTATCACCTGCGAACTTGAGAAAGACCAGGCTGATGACGGCATCACGGGTCTTCTCCATGCTGGCCACGCCACGCAGGGCAACACGGCAGTTCCACAGCGCGTCCTCGAGCGAGAGTTCCTTCTCTTTACTCTTTTTCTTAGCGGTGCGTGCCATAAGCGATCTTCCCATCTAACGCCAGGTAAAGTCCAACATTTTGCCAATACAAGCAGTTATGCAAGTATAACAACAGCAAAACGGGACACATTTTTTGCTCGGGATATAACGGCCTGTGCTCTCGTCCCGCGCACGTCGCCTCAAGCAAAGCTGATCTCCATGCGATAATGCTCAAAAACACCGGAAGGCAGGGCACATGGGAGCATGGATTATCCGGGCAGGCCGCGGCGGCATCTACGCCGAGGACTGGGCAAGTCGCGGCATCGTCGGCATCGGCTGGGACTTCAACGGCGTGGACATCGCCGCCATGTCTAAGGACGACATCCGCAACGCCTATACCAACCTGCATCCCGGCGAGAGCCGCGGTAAGGTCGCCGCAGCTGTTGGCCAGATAGCCCACTTTGCCCACGACATGAGCAAGGGCGAAACCGTGGTCATGTATGACCCGGGTTCGCGTCGCTATCACATCGGCAAGATCACGGGAAACTGCCTCAAGGCTCCCAGCGATGACGGCGTCGAGTACACGCGAACGGTTACCTGGACAAAGACGGCTCCGCGCGATGCGCTTTTCCAGACGTCTAAGAACTCGCTCGGCGGCATTCAGACCATCTTTGCCGTCTCCGACGAGGTCATGGCGGATCTAAACCGCGCTGCCACGTTGAAGGCCACCGCTCCGGCGCCCTCCCCCGATGAAGAGAGCCCCGCCGACGACGAAGCGCGCTACGCCACCTATGACGACGGCATCGAGCGCATCAAGGACCGGGCGCTCTCCCTTGGCTGGGACGAGATGGAGCAACTCGTAGCCGGCCTCTTGCGCTCCATGGGCTACCACGCCGAGGTCACTCCCAAGGGGCCCGACGGCGGGCGCGACGTCGTAGCCTCGCCCGATCCTCTCGGCCTGGAGTCGCCGCGCATCATCGCCGAGGTCAAGCACCGCAAGGGCCCCATGGGCGCTCCGCAGGTCCGCGCGTTCATTGGCGGCCTTCGCGCCGGCGACCGCGGGCTCTACGTGTCTACGGGCGGCTTCACCAAGGAAGCCCGCTACGAGGCCGACCGCGCCAACGTGCCGGTGCGGCTGCTCGACCTCGACGGGCTCGTGAAGCTCTACGTTGGCTCCTACGACAAGGCCGACGAGGAGACACGCGCCCTTCTCCCCCTCACCCGCATCTGGTGGCCGGCGTAGGGAAGCTGCCCGGGTTGAGTAGTCCCTCCCCATTCCTCTAGATATCGCAAGCCCTTGCGGCGCTGGCTCTGGATTTGCCATACAGGGGCTGGTGGCTGTTCCAGCTACCTCCAAGTGCCGGGGGCCTATCCCCCGGCTTTTTTCTTATAGGAGGTGACATGGCGCGAGACCTAAGCATATTTGTTGACGAGAGCGGTAATCGAGGCGGAAAGGCTCGTTATTATCTGCTCACGCTCGTAATACATGATCAAACAAACGGAATAGCCGATAAAAGTGCGCGCTACGAGCAGTCACTTCGCGACTCTAACCTCCCAAACATACCGTTCCGCTCCGAGTCCCTGCTAAACGGGCATTGGCCCTATCAGGGAATCGACATTCGGGCTCGCAAGAAAATGCTGTACTCATTCAACATCTTGGCCCAGCGCCTTCCCATTTCCTACAGCACGTTCATCTACCGCAGGAGTGAATTTAGCGACCTCAACAAGCTCATGCTTAGAATGAAGCGCGACGTCTCAGACCTTCTCTTCGACCACCTAGATTTCTTCCAGGAGTTTGACGAAGTGAAGGTCTACTACGACAACGGGCGGGACATCGTCAAGCAAGCGCTCGACCAGTCGATTGGTTTTGTTCTATCGAAGGGCGTCGTAGAGCGCCGCAAAACCTCGATGATTGATTACCGTCTTGAACAAGTGGCGGATTATCTCTGCACAATCGAATTGGCAGCGGTCAATTACGGGGCGGGAGAAGCCGGCGAGACTTACAATATATTCTTTGGCAAATTCGGCCCCTTTAAGAAGAACTGGCTCAAGCAAGCGCGTCGAAAGAGGATTAATTAGGCACCCGAAAGCCCCATCCCGCTCGCCGAATTCGTCGTCGCGCACGCAGCCCCTGGCCTCACGGAAACCACCGAGCGTCACACGCCTTGCAAGAAGTTACGACCATACTCGTAACTTTTCGCGATTTGCCGATAGTTACGACCATACTCGTAACTATTCCTGGTTCTTGGATAGTTTCGACTATGGACGAAACCGTGCAGCGTCAGACGCGTCTTTATCATGGATGCCTCTACATGTCGCAGAACGGCGTGGATACAGTCAACATCGTGGACCGGTTGCTGGGACGTAGAGCACAGCGGGGCTGGAGCCTGTGGCGGTCGGGTCCGGGCAGGCGGACCCCGCGCCTGCGGCAATTGGCCTCAGAGTGGGCGGCGCCTTGCGGTCGCGATGGTTGCTTGACACAAGGGTTTGTCCGCGTTGCGAGCGCTCCCAATTATTCGCGGTGACGAAAATGTCAGTGTAAACGGTTTCTGGTGCAGTAGCCATAAATTAGCGGATAGGTTTGGACGCTCCCTGCGGTCTCAGACGGCATCGGCAGGACTGCCCTCGCTCTCATTTGGCCTATTTTTGTACGGATTCGTACCATATGAAGCCTTCACGGACCAATCGGGCCATCGCAGCTGCACCTGAAACCGGTTTCACTGACAATCACAGACGGACGAACTTGTTACGCGCCTCTCCAGGCAAGGATACGGCCATCCCAACACCGCCACAGCACCGCGTCGAGCTGCACAAAACGGGCAGCTACCAGAGCACCCCGCAAAATGGGACGATAAAGCTACGGGCTAATTTGTCCCATTATGTGTGTTAGCCGCGGGCGATCTCGGTAATGGCGTCGATGGCGGCGTCAATCTCGTCGGCCGTGGTGAACCAGCTGGTGGAGAGGCGCACGATGCCCTGCTCGACCGTGCCCAGGGCCTGGTGCATGAGCGGGGCGCAGTGGGCGCCTGGCCTCGTGGCGATGCCCCAGCCTTCCATGAGCATGTCGGACACCTCGGCCGAGTCCACGCCCTCAATGTTGAGCGCCACGATGCCCGCGCGCGGCGCGTCCGCCGCCACGAGCCCGGCGTCGCGAGCCGCCCAGTCGCCGTAGACGGTGATGCCCGGCACGTCACGCACACCTTCGTAGAGTCTGCGCGCGCAGGCCAGCTCGTGCGCGCCCGCGGCCGCAACGCCGCCATTCTTCGCGATGTAGTCGATGCCGGCGGCAAGGCCGGCGAGGCCGTGGCCGTTCAGGGTGCCCGCCTCGAGTCTGGTGGGCCAGCCCAGGGGCTGCTCGGCATCGAAGCTGTGCACGCCCGTGCCGCCCACGTTCCACGGCGCCACGTCGACGCCCTCGGCCACCGCCAAACCACCCGTGCCCTGCGGGCCCATGAGCGCCTTGTGGCCCGTGAAGCACACCACGTCGATGCCCTGCTCGGCCATGTTGATGGGCATGATGCCCGCGGCCTGCGAGGCGTCAACGATGACGAGCGCCCCCGCCGCATGGGCCAGGGCGGCCACGGCAGCCACGTCGACGGCGTTGCCCGTGACGTTGGAGGCGGCCGTCACCACCACGGCGCGCGTGCCGGGCACGACGAGGCGCGCGAGCTCGTCCATGTCCAGCCGGCCGTAGGCGTCGCAGCCCGCATGGTCCAGCCGCACGCCCCTCTCGCGCACGAGGCGGTTCAGGGGCCGCAGCACCGAGTTGTGCTCGAGCACCGTGGCGACCACGTGGTCGCCCTGGCCCACCAGGCCGTTGATGGCACAGTTGAGCGCCGCCGTGGAGTTGGGGGCAAAGGCCACGTGGTCCGCGCGGGAGCATCCCAGCAGCGCCGCCACGCGCTCGCGGCAGCCCATGATCGAGCGCGCCGCGTCGAGCGAGCTCGCAGACGCCCCACGCCCCGCGTTGCCCATCGTGTGCATCGCGGCGACCACCGCGTCGATGACGGCCTGCGGCTTGGTTATCGTGGTGGCGGCATTGTCCAGGTAGATCATGGGCTCTCCCCCAACGCAGGGGCGGCGGCGCGCGGCCAAACCAGCCACGGGCGTCGCCCAACAAAACCTGCAAGCGGCGGCGCGCGACCCACATGGCCGCAGGCACCGTCGCCCGCACATCAACTATTTAACGAACTCGAGCATCTCGATGACGTCCATGCCCTCCACGGCGACGCCCGCCGCGTCGAGGGCGCTCGCGAGCACGTCGCGGTCCTGCGGCGCCGCCTTCCAGGCGAGGCCGCAGCCGGCAGAAATCTCTCCCGGCACGGGAATCATGCGCCCGGGCAGGCCCTGCTCGCCACAGAGCTGCTCGCAGGCCATCGCCGCCGCCGTGGTGGGAAACGTCACCACGAGCGCCGGCTTGCGCACGCGCGGCACGCCTACGGCCTCACGACGTTGGTGGCGCTCGTGAGCTTGTCGGCAATCACGTACATGTTGGTGACCTCGCCCACCGCGAGCTTGTCGGTGATGCCGTAGTGGTCGAGGCAGGTACCGCAGGTGAGGATCTCGACGCCGGCGTCGGCCAGGTTCTTGAGGTCCTCGAGCGAGGCGGAGCCCTCGCAGGTCACGCGGGCGCCGGAGTTGTAGAAGAGCATCGTCTTGGGGAGCTCGGGCAGCTGCGTGAGCGAGAAGATGAAGCCCTTGAGCAGCTTGTGGCCCAGCTCGTCGTCGCCAATGCCCATGGTGTCGGCCGCGATCTGGATCACGACGTTCTTCTCGACCGGGGCGGCGCAGGTAGCGGCCTCGGGCTCGCCCTCGGCGACCTCGACGGCGTGGTCGGTCGTCGTGGTGGTGTGCCACTCCTTGTCGCCCGTCTGCTCGGAGGCAAAGGCGCAGCCCTTGGAGGCAGCCATGCGCGAGAGGTTCTCGACGGCGACCTTGTTGTCGACGATCGTCTCGACCTCGCCGGCTCCGCCCAGGGCGCCCAGCGCCTTGAGGGTCTTCACCACGGGGATGGGGCACGCGTCGCCGCGGGCATCGATGACAAGCTTGTTCTCGCTCATGTTGCTATCCCTTTCTGTGGGGCGCGGGCCGGGATGGTCTGCGTCGTTGTTGCTGTTGTTGGG
>NZ_CEVYAT010000085.1:0-6893 GCF_982402205.1 Parolsenella sp.
CCTGGGTGGCAGGGCCATCGCACGCACAGCCCGCGTCGCGCGCACCATCGCGGACCTCGCCGAGCGAGAGCGCGTCGATACGGACGACGTCGCCGAGGCGTGTGCATTCAGAAGCCGCTATGCGTTGGGAGATGAGAGCAGTGGGGGAGCATGAGAGGGCTGGCGTCGCGCACGGTGCCGGAAGCTATGCATGCACGGTGGCCGGGCTCGAGCGGTGGGAGCTTTGCCGAGGCGACCCCGGCTACCCGCCAGCCCTTCTCGACCTCGAAGGGGAGACGCCGGTGCTGCGCGGCTACGGGGACCCTACGGTGCTGCTCGAGGACTGCGTCTCCGTCATTGGCGCGCGCAGGGCAAACCCCTATGGGATCACCTGCGCGCGCATGGCGGGCAGGGTGGCCGCCGAGTGCGGGGTGGTCGTCGTGTCGGGCGGCGCCGTTGGCTGCGACCAAACCGCCGGCACCGCCGCGCTCGATGCGGGCGGAAAGACGGTCGTCATACCGGGTTGCGGAGCAGACGTCGTGTCCCCCGCCTCGAGCGAGGAGCTCTACTGTCGCGCCGTGCGCGAGGGAGGGTGCGTCCTGTCGATAGAGCGCTGGGGCACGCGCCCCGCCCGCTACACCTTCGTGCGGAGAAACCGCGTCATCGCCGCCCTTTCGGCCTCACTCATCGTATGCGAGGCGGGGCGCCCCTCGGGCACCTTCAGCACGGCCACGACGGCGGCGGAGCTGGGGCGGCGCGTGTATGCGGTGCCGGGCTCGATCTTCTCGGCAAACTCGCAGGGCACCAACTGGCTCATAGAGAACGGCGCCTCCATCGTCACCGACGAGGCGGCGCTCGAGAGCCTCATCGCGCTCGACTACGGGAGGCTCCGCCTCTCGAGCGACGTTCGCAGCGAGTCGCGCGGCGAACTGCTCGACGCGCTCGTCGCGAGCCCCATGACGGTCGACGAGATAGCGCGCTTCCTTGGGGTTGAGTTGCCTCAGGCGCTGGTGCTGCTTGCCGAGCAGGAGGCGCTGGGACTTGTGTGCCGTCTGCCAGATGCGCGATTCGCACCCACCCAGCAGGCCCTGCTGGGGCAAAATGAAACGCTAGGAAAACAGGCGCGAAGATAACAGACATGCAGATAGGGGAGACATGGCACAGCTCGATACGGTTACGGTCGTTGGCGCGGGACTCGCGGGAAGCGAGTGCGCGCTTCAGCTCGCGAGGCGCGGCGTTCCCGTGAGGCTCGTCGAACAGCGCCCCACCAAGAGCTCGCCTGCCCACCACACCGACTGCTTCGCCGAGCTCGTCTGCTCCAACTCCCTCAAGTCGATGCGTCCCGACTCCGCGGCCGGCCTGCTCAAGGCCGAGCTCGAGCGCATGGGAAGCGAGCTCCTCGCCTGCGCGAGGCAGGCCGCGGTGCCCGCCGGCGGCGCCCTCGCGGTGGACCGAACGAGGTTCTCGCAGCTGGTGGGGGAGCGCATCGAGGCCAGCCCGCTCATTGAGGTCGTGAGGCGCGAGGCTACGCAGGTCCCCGAAGGCCGCTGCGTCATCGCCGCGGGGCCCCTGTGCTCGGACGCCCTCGCAAAGAGCGTGGGCGACCTTGTGGGCGCCGAGTCGCTGTCGTTCTTCGACGCGGCGGCCCCCATCGTTGACGCCGAGACCATCGACCGTAGCATCGTCTTCTCGCAGTCGCGCTATGAGGAGAACGGCGTGGGCGACTACCTCAACTGCCCCATGGACAAGCAGGAGTACGAGGTTTTCATGGAGGCCCTGCTCGGGGCCGAGAGGGTGGTTGCCAAGGACTTTGAGCAAAGCGACCTGTTCTGCGCCTGCCAGCCGGTCGAGGAGGTAGCGCGCACGGGCATCGACTCCGCCCGCTACGGCGCCATGAAGCCCGTGGGCCTCACCGACCCCCGCACGGGCAGGCGCCCCTGGGCGGTCGTGCAGCTGCGTCCCGAGAACGCCGAGCTCACGTCCTATAACCTTGTGGGCTTCCAGACGAACCTCACCTGGCCAGAGCAGCGCCGCGTCTTCCGCATGATCCCCGGCCTCGAAAACGCCGAGTTCTTCCGCTATGGCGTCATGCACCGCAACTCGTTCGTTGACGCCCCGCGCGTGCTCGACCACACCTTCGCCGTTCCGGGCACAACAGTTCGCCTCGCGGGCCAGATCTGTGGCACCGAGGGGTACACCGAGGCCATCGCCTCGGGCCTGCTTGCCGCGCTCAACAGCTACGCCGACCTGCGCGGCCTGCCCCAGGTCGAGCTTCCGCGAACGGGCGCCCTGGGATCGCTCGTGGCCTACGCGACCAATCCCGCCACGAGCCCCTACCAGCCCATGCACGTGAACTTTGGCATTGTGCCTCCGCTTGAGGGGCCGCGTCTCAAGAAGCGCGACCGCTACGCGCGCTACTCCCAGCGCGCCCTCGCTGACCTCGACGCCTACCTCGCGACGCGCCATGACCTGTTCGCCTAGCGAGCTCGTCGAGCGCGCCCAGGACGAGTTCGAGGTGCAGATGGCCGCCTTCTGCACCTATCTCAGGGACGTGCGCAACCTCTCACCCAACACGACCCGCGCTTACGAGACGGACCTGCAGGCCTACGTCGACTGGTGCCGCCGCGAGGGCATCGACCCCCTGCGCATCACCCACCCCGAGGTTCGCTCCTGGCTCGCCGAGCTGCAGGACGCAGGCTACGCGACCACCACGCAGAACCGCCACCTTTCCGCCGTGCGCTCGCTCTACAAGTGGCTCGTGAGCCGCGGCGTCACCACGCAGGACAACGTCGAGGCGGTGGCGAGCCCCAAGTTGTCGCGCCGCCTGCCCAAGACGCTCTTGCCCGACGAGGTCGCTCGGCTCCTCGATGCCTGCGAGGAAGACACCTGCGGCATCCGCGACAGGGCCATGGTCGAGCTGCTCTACGCCTCGGGCGCGCGCATATCCGAGGTCTCGGGTCTCAACGTGGCTGACGTCGACCTGCGCGGGCGGCAGGTGCGCCTCTTCGGCAAGGGCAGCAAGGAGCGGCTCGTACCGCTCTACCCCAAGGCCTGCGAGGCATGTGGGCGCTACATCCGCGAGGCACGTCCCGAACTGGCGGCCGCGTCCCGCGCGGCCCAGAACGCCCTCTTCCTCTCGGTGCGGGGGCGACGAATGAGCGCGGCGTCGCTTCGCCTCGCGTTCGAGGCGCTCGTCGGCAAGGCGGGGCTCGACCCCTCGATTACGCCTCACGCCATGCGCCACACCTTCGCCACCCAGCTGCTCAACGGCGGGGCAGACCTGCGCAGCGTCCAGGAGCTTCTGGGCCACGAGAGCCTCTCGACCACGCAGATCTACACGCACGTCTCCATCGAGCGACTCAAGGCTGCCGCGCTCCAGGCACACCCCCGGTCGGGGGAGTAGCGTGGTCGCATGGGGCTCATATCCCCGCTTATGTGCGGGTCGTGGATGCCTCTGTCGCCCGTGAGGGTAACCACTTGCGCGGGCGAGAGGCCGCTGTTAGACTATCAATTCGCTGTGCATACGCCAGCACCACATCACACGCGTCGCGACCCTGCGGCCACGGTGCCCGCTAATCGGGTGGCCAAGGGGGATGACCGGCGCGGAGGGCCAACCAAAGAAAGGTAGCACCATGGCAGTGAAGATTAACCTCAACACCCTGCTCGAGGCCGGTTGCCACTACGGCCACCAGACCCGTCGCTGGAACCCCAAGATGAAGCCGTACATCTTCGGCGAGCGCAACGGCATCTACATCCTCGACCTCAAGCAGACGATCCTCGACGCCGACCGCGCCTACACCTTCCTCAAGGAGACCGCGGCCAAGGGCGGCCAGATTCTGTTCGTCGGAACCAAGAAGCAGGCCCAGGAGCCCGTCGCCACGCAGGCTGCCCGCTGCGGCATGCCCTTCATCAACCAGCGTTGGCTCGGCGGCGTGCTCACCAACTTCGTGACCATGCGCTCCCGCATCAACCGCATGGAGGAGCTCGAGACCATGGTCGAGGACGGCTCCATGGCCGCTCGCGGCAAGAAGGAGCAGTCCGTGCTCACCAAGGAGCTCGAGAAGCTCCAGCGCAACCTCGGTGGCGTCCGCGACATGCGCCAGCTCCCGGCTGCCCTGTTTGTCATCGACTCCAAGCGTGAGGAGCTCGCCATCCGCGAGGCCAACCGCCTGCACATCCCGGTCGTCGCCCTGCTCGACACCAACTCCGATCCCGACGTCGTCGACTACGGCATCCCCGCGAACGACGATGCCATCCGCTCCGTCGCCCTCATGACCGAGCTCGTCGCCGACGCCGTCCTGGCTGGCACCGGCAAGGAGCAGATCACCGCTGAGGAGATGGCCGCCGGCGAGACCACCCCGGCCGTCGAGGCTCCCGCTGCCGAGTAGACCCACGGGCCCTCGCAGCAAATTCATGACTGAGGGGCGCCGTCCAAACATGGGCGGCGCCCGCATGTAAAGGTATTGCGTGCGCACGCGCGCACAGACACGAGAGAGAGGCACTCATGGCTCAGATCACCGCCGCGCTCGTCAAGCAGCTCCGCGAGATGACCGACTCCCCGATGATGGAGTGCAAGAAGGCGCTCGTCGAGGCCGATGGCGACATCGAGAAGGCCGTCGACGTCCTTCGTAAGATGGGCATGGCCAAGGCCGTCAAGAAGGCCGGCCGCGAGACCAACGAGGGCACCGTCGCCGCCTACGTCTGCGACTGCGGTAAGGCTGCCGCCCTCGTCGAGGTCACCTGCGAGACCGACTTCGTCGGTGGCAACCCCAAGTTCACCGGCTTTGCCAAGAACGTCGCCGCCGTCGTCGCCAAGGCCAATCCGGCCGACGTCGACGCCCTCAAGGCCGCCGAGTTCTCCGAGAACGAGACGGTTGACGCTGCCCTCACCGAGATGATTCACACCATGGGCGAGAACATGAAGATCGCCCGTTTCGCCCGTCGCGAGGTCGAGAACGGCGCCTTCGGCTCCTACGTCCACGCCAACGGCAAGCTCGGCACCATCGTCGAGTTCTCCTTCGCCAAGCCCGAGACCGCTGAGGCCGAGTCCTTCAAGACCTTCGCCCACGACGTCGCCATGCAGGCTGCCGCCGCCGGCGCCATCTCCGCTCGTCGCGAGGACGTTCCCGCCGAGATCGTCGAGCACGAGATGAGCATCTACAAGGCTCAGGCTGCCGAGTCCGGCAAGCCCGAGGCCATTCAGACCAAGATCGCCGAGGGTCGCCTCAACAAGTTCTTCGGCGAGTCCGTCCTCTCCGAGCAGGCCTTCATCAAGGATGGCAACATCACCATCCGCCAGTACGCCGAGAAGGTCGGCAAGGAGCTCGGCGACAACATCGAGATCGTCGCCTTCGACCGCTTCACCTTCGGCGAGTAGCCCAAGGCATCGGCGCAAACTGGTCGCATGAGGCCCGGCACCCTATGGTGTCGGGCCTTTTCTTATGCGCATCCAGTCCAATTCGCGAGCCCTGCCATGCCTTTTGCTAGAATTCTTCTGATACGGCAACGAGTGAAGGGAAGTCCCCTTGTCGGACTACAAGTACAAGCGCGTCCTGCTCAAGCTCTCCGGTGAGGCCCTCATGGGTGAGGGCGGCTATGGCATCGATCCCAAGGTCGTCGACCACCTGGCCAAGGAGATTAAGGTCATCCACGACGACGGCATCGAGGTTGGCGTGGTCGTCGGTGGCGGCAACATCTTCCGTGGCGTCGCCGGTGCCGCAGGTGGCATGGACCGTGCCCAGGCAGACTACATGGGCATGCTCGCCACGGTCATGAACGCCCTGGCCCTCCAGGACGGCTTCGAGCGCAACGGCATGACCGCCCGCGTCATGAGCGCCATCAAGATGGACGAGGTCTGCGAGCCCTACATCCGTCGTCGAGCCATCAAGCACCTTGAGAAGGGCTATGTCGCGATCTTCGCCGCCGGCTCGGGCAATCCCTACTTCACGACCGACACCGCCGCGGCCCTGCGCGCCTGCGAGATCGACGCCGACTGCCTCATGAAGGCCACCAAGGTCGACGGCATCTACGACGCAGACCCCATGAAGAACCCGGACGCCAAGCGCTTCGACACCATCACCTACCGCGAGGTCCTCACGCGCGACCTCAAGGTCATGGATGCCACGGCCACCGCGCTGTGCTCCGACAACAACATGTCCATGATCGTGTTCAACATCGACCAGCCGCACGTCTTCGCAGACGCGCTCAAGGGAATGCCGGTTGGCACCACCGTCGTTGGGGAGGAGACCCACTAATGAGTGAGATTACTGATACCGCCCGTTCGCGCATGGACAAGTGCCTCGAGGCGCTCAAGACCAACTTCGGCAAGGTCCGCACCGGCCGCGCCAACCCGCACGTGCTCGACTCGATTATGGTCGACTACTATGGCCAGTCCACGCCCATCACGCAGCTCGCCGGTGTCAAGGTTCCCGAGGCCAGCATGCTCGTCGTCGAGCCGTGGGACAAGACGAGCCTGAACGCCATCGAGAAGGCCATCTCTCAGTCCGACCTTGGCATCACGCCCTCCAACGACGGTCAGGTCATTCGCCTGCCGTTCCCCAAGCCCACCGGCGAGCGCCGCAAGGAGCTCGCGAAGGAGTGCCGCACGCTCGCCGAGGAGGCCCGCGTGGCCATCCGCAACGTCCGCCGCGAGGCCAACGCTAAGCTCGAGCGCGACGAGGAGCTCTCCGAGGACGACGTCCGTCGCGAGCAGGCCAAGGTCCAGAAGCTCACCGACGAGTTCGTGAAGAAGATTGACGAGGCAACCAAGGCCAAAGAGGCCGAGGTCATGGAGATCTAGAAAGGTCGTGTGCCCGTGCAGCGTGACGAGCAGGAGCTGACAACCTACTTTGCTGACGCCCCCGAGGACGTGTCGCTTGCCGACGTAGACCTCGAGCGCCTGCCGTCTCACATCT
>NZ_CEVYAT010000086.1:0-6803 GCF_982402205.1 Parolsenella sp.
CACGTTCATCTACTCCAAGCGCCCCAGAACGCCCGCCGCAAAGATCGATGACCCCACGCCGCGCGAGGTCATCCAGGAGCGCTTCGACCGTCTGGCGGCCCTCGTGGCAGACCTTGCCCACGATGCCAACCAGGTCGAGCTGGGGCGTACCGTCGAGGCACTCGTCGAGGGTGCCTCCAAGCGTGACGAGCGCGTGCTCGTGGGCCACAGCCCCAAGAACAAGACCGTTCACTTCGAGGCTCCCGAGGGCTGTGACCCTCACGAGCTCGTGGGCAAGCTCGTGGACGTTCGCGTCGACGAGGCGCGCACGTGGTACCTGCGCGGACCCATGGTGGGCGAGCCCCGGTGACGTCGGGCGATGACAGCCTCGTGACGGGTGCCGCCGCACGCCGTCCCGTCATCTGCGTCGTTGGCCCCACGGCCTCGGGCAAGAGCGCACTTGCCGACGAGGTGGCGCTGCGCCTTGGCACCGACGTTATCTCGGTCGACTCGATGCAGGTCTACCGTGGCATGGACATCGGCACGGCCAAGACGCCCGTCGAGGAGCGTCTCGTGCCGCTCCAGATGGTCGATGTGGCCGACATCTCGCAGGACTACTCCGTGGCCATGTTCCAGCGCGACGCCCGCGTCCTCGTTGACGAACGCCTCGATTGCGGCCGCGCCGCCATCCTGTGCGGGGGCACCGGCCTCTACCTCGACGCCGTCATCGACGAGATGGACTTTCCCGCGGGTCAGACCCACGGGGACGCGCGCAGCCGCTACGAAGACTACCTTGCCGAGCGGGGCGCGCAGGCCCTCTGGGAGCTCCTGCGCGAACGCGACGAGGCGAGCGCGCTTGCCATCCACCCCAACAACTCCCGCCGCGTCGCGCGTGCCCTCGAGATGCTCGACGAGGGCACGAGCTATGCCGCGCAGCTTTCGGGCCTTCACGAGCGCAAGGCGCACTACGGCGCCCAGATCTGGGGGCTTTCGATGGACCGTGCGCTACTTTACGAGCGCATCGACCGGCGCGTCGACCTCATGGTCGAGGCTGGCCTGGTCGACGAGGTGCGGGGGCTTGTCGAGGCTGGCATGGGCGCAGACCTCACGGCCCGCCAGGCCATCGGCTACAAGGAGGTCCTCGCCTACCTCGAAGGGTCGCGCGCGCTCGACGAGGCTATCGAGCTTATCAAGCGCCGTTCGCGGCGCTACGCAAAGCGGCAGCTCTCGTGGCTGAGACGCGATGGACGCACTCGTTGGCTCGACATGGACAAGCTTGACCGCGATGACGCCGTCGCCATGATCGTCGGCGAATATGAGAGGGCCTTGGGCGAGCGCGCCCAGGAGCCCTAAGAGGGGGAGAGCACCACGGGTCGATTCAAGCAGATGTCCACCGCTCCCGTTCCCGAGCGAACGCTCATCGTGGGCGTTGACACGGGGCGTATCGACTGGCCGATGAGCGAGTCGCTCGCCGAGCTTGCGCGCCTGGTTGAGACGGCGGGCGGGGTTGTGGTTGCCACCGAGACGCAGAAGCTCGACTCGCCCATCCCCAAGACGTTCGTGGGCTCGGGCAAGGCCAAGGAGCTTGCGGAATTGGTCAAGCGCATGGACGTTGACGTCGTTGCGTTCGACGACCAGCTGTCGCCTTCCCAGCAGGCCAACCTCGAGCAGATCTTTGGCGAGCCGGTCAAGGTCATCGACCGCACGGCCCTCATCCTCGACATCTTTGGTCGTCATGCGACGACGCGTGAGGGCGCCCTCCAGGTGCAGCTCGCACAGCTTCAGTACGTGCTGCCGCGTCTTCGTGGCATGTGGAGCCACCTCATGGGCGAGCAGACGCGCGGCGGCATCGGCAGCAGGTTTGGCCAGGGCGAGAGCCAGCTCGAGGTCGACAGGCGCCTCGTGCGCGACCGCATCGCCTCGCTTCGCCGCGAGCTCGCACGCCTCGAGACGCGTCGCGCCACGCAGAGCAAGGCTCGCTGGGACTCGGGCGTCTATCGCGTGGCGCTCGCCGGCTATACCAACGCGGGCAAGTCGACGCTGCTGAACGCCCTCACCAATTCCGACGTCTACGCCAAGGACGAGCTGTTTGCCACGCTCGACCCCACGACCCGCTCCATTGACCTTGCCGAGGGGCGTAAGATCACCCTGACGGACACCGTTGGCTTCATCCAGAAGCTCCCCACCACGCTCGTCGAGAGCTTTAAGTCGACGCTCGCCGAGGTCAGGGCAGCAGACCTCGTGCTCGAGGTTGTCGATGCCAACGACGAGAGCTGGGAGAAGAAGGTCAGGGCCGTCGAGGAGATCCTTGCCCAGATCGATGCCAACGAGATTCGGCGCGTGCTCGTCTTCAACAAATGCGACCTGCTCGATGACGAGGTCCTTGCGGGGCTCAAGGCTGCGAATCCCCGGGCCGTCTTCGTGTCCGCCGGCGAGGGTTGGGGCCTTGCCGGGCTGCTGCACCGCATCGCGCAGGAGGCGAGCGACGGTGACGTGACGCTCACGGCGCTCGTGCCCTACGAGAAGGGCATGCTCATGAAGCTCGTCCACGAGCGATGCCAGATCATTCGCGAGCAGTACGTCGAGGGCGGCTTGCTCGTTACCGCCAAGGCGGGCGCTCGCATGGCCGCTACCCTCAAGCCCTATGAGGTGGAGGAGTAGGCCTGCGCCGCTGCGTCCAATGTGTCTCTGCTCGCGGATGTTGTTCGCCGCTTCGTGAGGCGTGGGTGCGTTGTCGCGCGCCTCCTGCGAGTCCGGGATGCTTCGGGTTCTTTTGGAAGCGGTTTTCGCCAACTTGGGCTTCTCGCGTGACTACCTATGGCTTTAGGCGGAGACATACTTCCTCGCCTCGCGATTTCACCGCTTAGGCGAGATGACGCTCTTCGCTAATACCCATAGACGAGCATGAGCACGCCAAGAATGAGCGGTTGGTGAAGCACGTAGATGGGGAGGGCGTGCCTTCCCACGTACTCAAGGGGCTGACACCGAAGGCTCTGGAGTGCTCTGGGCGCGCCTTTTGCCTTGATGACGACGCCCAGGCTGGTTCCCGCGAGAAAGAGCAGCGAAAAGGGGAGGGGCGGGTAGTAGTCTCCCGACGCAAAATGGGGCCCGGGAAAGCCGAGCCAGCTGAGCCACCCGTAGGCATAGGGTGCCGCCGGCACCTTGAAGTAGGGGCCGCCAAAGGTCGCGAGACCAAAGGTTCCCGTTGGAACACCGAGGCAGATGACGAAGAGCAGCGCGTGCGCCAAGACGAGCAAGGCGTTCGTGCGCACGCCCGCCCGTGAGGCGAGCTTGAGGTAGAGGTGGCCCACGAGCGTGCTGAAGCCCATGCAGTAGATGATGCCGAAGTTCACGGGCGTGTCGACGGCAGCCACCGTTGTGGCAACGAATACGACGCCCGCCACGGCAAGATACTTTGCCGCCCTCCTGACGTTGCTGCTCGAGTAGGAGCACATGATGCCCGCCACTAGCAAGAACGTCCATGAGATGGAGACGCGCCAGACATCTTGTAGGGGAGAGGCGAACCAGCCCAGGCCCACGCCATAGAGATAGACCAGGTCATAGCAAAGGTGAAAGAGCACCATCGATATGACCGAGAAACCCCTGATGACGTCGTAGCCGTGAATCCTCTCCGAGCGCCGCTTCTGCTCCATGGAATCTAGAGCGAGCGAAGCAGACCCGTGACCCTGCCGAGGATGGTCGGGTTGTCTGCGTAGATGGGCTCCATCGAATCGTTCTCGGGCTGAAGGCGGATGCGGTCCTTCTCGCGGTAGAAGGTCTTGACGGTGGCCGAGTCGTCGATGAGGGCAACGACGATTTCGCCGTTGTGGGCGGTGTGCTGCTCCTTCACGACAATGTAGTCGCCATCGAGGATGCCGACGTTGATCATCGACTCGCCGCGGACGCGCAGGATGAATGAGCTCGCATCGTTGATGACGCTTGTGGGGAGGGTCATGACCTCCTCGACGTTCTGCTCGGCGAGGATGGGCGTGCCTGCCGCGACCCTGCCAACGACTGGTAGGGTGATCGTGCTGGCATCAACGTCCTGGGTGACCTCGGCAAGCTGGACGTCTTGCTGGTAGAGGCTCTCGCTGCCGGGCCCGCAGATCTCGATGGTGCGGGGCTTCTTGGGGTCGCGGCGGATGTAGCCGGCCTTTTCGAGCCTGTTGAGGTGGGAGTGAACCGTGGATGGGGAAGAGAGGCCAACGCCCGCGCCGATCTCCCTGACCGAGGGCGGATAGCCGTGCTCTGCGGCGGATGCGCAGATGAAGTCATATACCTGCTGCTGCCGTGCGGAAAGCTTTACCTCAGACATGGTGGTTCCTCCTTTTCGTTGAGACCATCATACACGCGTTCGCTTCCTTTCGCAAACATTTGTTCTATTTTTGCTTGACACGAACATTCGTACGTAGATACTAGATATAGGGAACAAATGTTTGATAGTATGCATTACAAGATATTGTCCGCAACGGTTTGTATAAAGGTACCAGTACAAAACGAGATTGAGAGGAACGCACCATGAACAACTTTGATTACAACTATGACACCATTGGTTCTTCCGCCCTCAAGCTTCGTCACGCCGCCGCGAGCCTTTCCGTCGTGGAAGGTGGCCGCCACGACGCTCGCCGCCAGTGCTCCGTGAGGGAGCAGGCGCGTCGTGCCTACGACTGGTACGTCTCGGCCGACGTCCCCGTCTGCTCCGCGCCCGTCATCGGGGACCGCGAGCGCCTCGGGGCCTGTCTCGTCTTCTTCGCCATCGCGGGCATGGTGCTGCTGGGGGCCCTTCTCTAGGACCCGGCGTCCGGAGATTTCTGTCAGCAGCTAGACGAATCTATTTTCGCAGCGTAAGGTATCTATTGCAGTGAACCCGGCTAGGGAGGATACCATGCGCTGTCCCAAGTGCGGATGCGAGGAGTCCAAGGTCGTCGACTCCCGTCCTGCGGAGAGCAACGACTCGATCAGGCGTCGCCGCGAGTGCGAGGCTTGCGGTTTTCGCTTCACCACCTACGAGCGTAAGGAGGAGCTGCCGCTCATCGTGCTCAAGCACGATGGTTCCAAGGAGCCTTTCGATCGCGAGAAGCTCATGCGCGGCCTCGTGCGCGCAACGGTTAAGCGCGACATCCCCATCGATGCGCTCGACGCCCTCATTGCGAGCATCGAGAGCGAGCTGAGGGACCACGGCACCACCGAGGTCGACTCGAGCGACCTGGGCGAGATGGTGCTTCACCGTCTCATCGACATCGACAAGGTCGCCTACGTCCGCTTTGCGTCCGTCTATCGCGACTTCAAGGACATCGAAGAATTCTCTGACGAGCTGAGGAGGCTCTCTGGTGAGTAACGACGTGATTGACCTTCCCATCAAGCGCCTTGACCCGTCCGTCGAGCTCCCGTCCTACGCCTACGAGGGAGACGCTGGCCTCGACCTGCGCTCAAACGAGGACGTTGACCTGGCGCCGCACGAGCGCAGACTCGTCTCGACGGGCCTGGCCATCGCCATTCCCGATGGCTACGCGGGCTTTGTGCAGCCCAGGAGCGGACTTGCTCTGCGCGAGGGGCTGTCGATGGCCAACACGCCCGGCCTCATCGATGCCCACTACCGCGGTGAACTCAAGGTCTGCACCGTCAACCTAGACAACGAGAAGACCATTCACATCGAGCGCGGCGAGCGCATCGCCCAGCTCGTCATCCAGAAGGTGCCCGTCGTGCGTCTGCACGAGGTGTCGGAGCTCGATGAGACCGACCGCGGTGCGGGCGGCTTTGGGTCGAGCGGCGTCAACTAGCCGCGCGCGAGAATCTTAGATTGGGGAGCCTTACATGACCGATTTGAATGTGAGAGACGTCATCATCGTGGGTTCCGGTCCTGCGGGTCTGAGCGCCGCCATCTATGCAACGAGGGCGGGTCTCAGGCCCCTCGTCATATCGAGCAGCGCCGCTGGCGGCCAGATTGCCACGACCGACCTCGTGGACAACTATCCGGGCATCGAGGACATAACGGGTGCCGAGCTCGGGCAGCGTCTCTGGGACCATGCCGAGCACCTTGGTGCGGAGTTCGAGTTCGACCAGGTCGTCTCCATCGACAGGCGCGAGGGCGGGAGCCTCTTCGAGGTCGTCTGCGAGGGAGGCTCGCTTAGGGCGCGCAGCGTCATCTATGCCGCGGGGGCCTCGCCGCGCAAGGCTGGCTTTGCGGGCGAGAATCGCTTTGGTGGCAGGGGCGTCTCGTACTGCGCCACCTGCGATGGCATGTTCTATCGTGGCAAGGAAGTCTTTGTGGTGGGCGGTGGTAACACGGCCTGCGAGGAGGCGCTCTACCTTGCGAAGGTCGCCTCCTCGGTGACACTCGTCGTGCGCAAGGACCACCTCCGGGCGATGAGGAGCCTGCGGGATGCCGTTCTCTCCTCGCCCATGATTAAAGTTAGGTACCTTACTAGAATTGAGGGCGTGGAAGGGGATTCTCTTATCGAGAGGGTCGTGCTGGCATCCGTAGACGCCTTGGGCGTCCCAACCCGCGAGGAGCTTTCCTTCGCGCCAGGCGGTGTAGGCGTCTTCGTCTCGGTTGGCCAGGTGCCTCAGTCAGCGCCTGTCTGCAGGCTCGCTGAGTTGGATGACCAGGGGTATGTCGTGACGCGCCCTGACATGTCTGTGGCAACGCCTGGACTCTTCTGTGCGGGAGACGTGCGGGCAACGCCGCTTCGCCAAGCGATCACCGCGGCCTCTGACGGAGCGATTGCCGCCACGAGCGCGGCAAGGTACGTGGGGGTTCTTGGCGATTAGCGTAATTCTCCTAGTTAGTGACTCCCCTGTTCCGGCTGATATACATTAAATAG
>NZ_CEVYAT010000087.1:0-6703 GCF_982402205.1 Parolsenella sp.
GGCGAGGTTCTCGAGCACGCTCGCGTCGGCCTCGTCCAAGCGCCCCGCCTCGCAGGCGACGAGCGCGTCGAACTCGGGGCGGGTGAGGGCGCGGCGGCGGCTGCAGCTCTCGTCGATCATCTGCTGGGCGGCGCGGCCAAAGTCGCGGGCCGCGTCGTACCAGATGCGCGTCCACTTGCCCACCGGAGAGCCCTTGCACTCCTTGAAGAGGGCCCACACGTACCAGTACCAGCCCACGACGGCCGTGGCGGCGATGCAGTGTAGGCGTTCCTCGGCCGTGGGCTCGCGGCCAAAGTAGCTGGGCAGGATCGCGAGGGCCTCGTCGAGCGTGTAGCCCGAGCCCTGCGCGATGAAGTTGCCGATGTCGCAGCCGTAGTCGCCCGTGGCCGCGTACTCCCAGTCGATGAGGCAGATGTCGTCGCCCCTCACCAGCAGGTTGGGGCCGTAGAAGTCGTTGTGGCACAGCACGGGCTTGCCGGCGCCCGCGCGAAGCGGCCCCACGAGCTTGGCGATCTGCTGGTTGCGCGCCTCGAAGTCGGGCGGCAGCGGCCAGCCTTCCGCCTTGAGCAGGCGCACGATCTTCTTGGCCTCGTCGTAGAAGTCGAACTTCCAGGGAGACGTCACGCCCGACTCGTGGAGCTTGCGGGCGATGCGCATGGCGTGGGCCACCTGGGCGGGGTTGGCATAGTCGAACTCGGTGCAGCCCGAGATGAAGCGGCTGATCTTCCAGCCCTGGTGCCAGTCCTCGTAGACGAACGACGTGTCGAGGCCCAGGCGGCTCGCCGCCTCGAGTGCGAAGGCCTCGGCCTCGCGGTTCACAATCTCGTCGGTGCCGGCGCCGGGGTGTCGGTAGACGTAGCGCTGGCCCTTGCACGAGAAGAGCACCGAGAGGTTGGTGAGGCCCGCGTCGAGCGGGCGCACGTCGGTGATGTCGCCGCGCTCGCAGTCGAGCGTGGCGCAGATGTTGTCGAGGATTGTGGAGTCGACGTTCTCGAAGAAGTCGGCGTCGAAGGAGCGCAGGTCTCCCAGGTAGTCGAACTCGTTGATGACGCCCGGGCCCACCTTGCGCGCGTACATGGGCAGCTCGTCGGCGTGCTCTAGGAAGATCGTCTCCCACAGCTTGCCCAGGGTGTCGGGCGCGTAGTACTCGTCGGCGAGGATCTTGAGGTAGTCGCGGGCAAAGGCCTCGTCGAGGTAGGCGGGGCCGTCCATGCGCCAGGTGTGGTCGACCCCCTTGCGGCTGCCCACGATGCGCTCTCCCGCGCCCAGCTCGATCGCCGTCTTGGCGTCGTGGCCCAGGCCCTGGCTCTCGACGGCCGTGGCGCACGAGCGCCACTCGTAGGCGCTGAAGAGGTTCTCGGCGTAGTACTGGTCCGACGGGCAGACGTAGGTGTTGCCCAGCCACTCGCGGGCGGCGAAGAGCGACGCGTGGTTGTTGCGCGTGGCGTACTCGGTGGTCTGCACGAGCGTGACGCCCAGCTTGTCCTCGAGGTAGTAGAAGCTCTCCTTCATGGGGCCCACGACGACGTGGATGTCCTCGACGCCGGCCTCCCTCAGCTGGCGGATGAGGCGCTCGATGAGGACCTCGCCGCGTACGCGGAAGAGGGCCTTGGGGCGCTCGAACGAGAGGGGCGCGAAGCGCCTGCCCATGCCGGCCGCCAGGATGATGGCCCCGCGCACGCGGTGGCGTTCGAGCAGATCCGCGCCCGCGTCCGTGAGGGCGAGGTCTTCTGCGAGAAGGCCGCGGCCCCGCAGCTCGCGCACGGCGCGGTTGGCGGAGCCGAGCGACAGGCCGGCGTTCGCGGCGAGCTCGCGCTGGGTCGTGGCGGGCTTGGTCGCGAGCGAGGCGAGGACGTCGAACTGGATGCGAGAGATCATGGGCTGTTCCTTGCTTGGGGTGGTTGGGGAGGGTGCGTGACGTGGCGGCGCCGACCGTACTCGGGCCGTGTGCGCCCGGGTTGGCGCCGGTGCCTGCTAGCAGCTGCCGTGGCCAGCGATGCCGCGGGCGATAGCAGCGGCGACGCCCTGGCGCTGGGGCGCGTACGGCCTGCCCTCGAGCAGCAGCTGCTCCACGCGAATCCGATCGAGCTCGCGCGGGTCCGTCTCGTAGGGGTCTGCCGAGAGGACCGTCATGTTGGCGAGCTTGCCGGGCTCGAGCGAGCCCCAGTCGCGCTCGTCGAAGGTGGTCCAGGCGCCGTTGTAGGTGCACATGCGCAGGGCCTCGCGCACGGTGAGCGACTGGGCTGGGTTGCTGTGGTTGCACGCGCGGCTCATCCACAGGATGGGGTCGGGGTCGGTGCAGGGGGCGTCGGAGCCCGCCGAGATGGTGATGCCGCGGTCCCAGAGGTCGCGCAGGGGGTTGAGGCGCGCCGCGCGCTCGGCGCCCAGGATCTTCTCGAGGTAGGCGTCGGGCTCCTGCGGCCAGTCGATGAACGAGGTCTGCATCGGCAGCTGGATGTGGTGGCGCGCGCAGAGCTCGAGGCCCTCCTCCGTGGGCAGGCAGGCGTGGATGATGCCATGGCGGTGGTCTGGCCTCGGGTGGTCCTCGAGCGCGGCGGCCAGGGCGCGGGCGGCCTGGTCGAAGGCGGCGTCCCCGATGGCGTGCATCTCGATCTGCAGGCCCGCGCGGTTCGCCTCGACGCAGAAGCGCGTGACCTCCTCGTCGGTGTAGTAGAGCACGCCGGTGTCGCCCGTGCCCTCGTAGGGGGCGTTCAGAGCGGCGTCCGCCGAGCCAAAGCAGCCGTCGAGCGCGCAAGCAAAGCAGCCACCGATGCGCGGCAGGTGGCGGCTCGTGGCCACGCGCACGTCCATCGACTGGGGGAACACGCGCACGGCAAATCCGCCCTGGGCGCTCTTGGCGAGCCAGCGCTCGAGCGAGATGTCGAGGTTTCCGGCAAAGCCCACGCCGCTCACATCGTGGACCATGCCGATGCCCTTGCCCGCGAGGTAGTCCATGGCGTGCTGGATGTTGCCCACGAGCTCGGGGATTGAGAGCGACCCCGTGATGAAGTCCGAGACGGCAAAGAACGCCTCCTGGTTCATCTCGCCCGTCTCGGGGTGGTAGCCGCGCAGGTTGCGCACGCGCTTCTCGACCTTCTCGAGCAGGCGCGAGTTAACGACGCAGGCGTGGCCGTCGTACTTCACGAGCATGAGGGGCCGGTCGGGGCAGACGGTGTCGAGCTCGGCGCGGCTCACGAGGCGGCCCTCCTCCACGGAGTAGGGCGAGGCGCCAAAGGCGATAAGGGTCTTGGCGGCGCTGTTGTGGGCAAAGTCGGCGACCATCTCGCAGATCTGGGCGTTGGAGCGTGCGTCCATGACGTTGAGGCCCGCGTTGAAGGTGGCGAAGCTCGCGAGGTGCTCGTGGGTGTCGACGAAGCAGGGGACAAGGGCGCGTGGCCTCAGGTGCTCGACGGGGGCTCCCCCGTAGCGGGCGGGCAGGTCGTTGCCCACGTAGGCGATGCGGCCGCCCTCCTCGACGAGGTAGCGGCAGACATCGTCGTGCTCGTTGACGGTAAGGATGTGACCCTCGTAGACCTTCATGCGTCTCCTGACGTTTGGCGTGACGCGTCTGCGTTTGACGCGGTGGTTGATCGCTCGTTCGCGAATGTAAGCGTTCCGTAAACGGTGAACATGCTAGTACGTGAACGCGCCCGCGACTGCGCTTCTCGGCCAACGGTGCCTGCGCCGGCTGGGAAGACCATGGGCGACAAGGACATGACCGAGCAACGCCGCCGCCAACGGGGTGCCGATCGCTAGCCATGAGCTTCTCTCGCCAAAGACCCCCCTCGCCAAGGACCCCCTCTCAAAATCCTAGGAATATGTCGATATGAGTATCCGCTAAATGCTGTTTTCGCCATTTTCCTAGGAATTTGTGGTTGGGAGAGCGGGGGGCTGCTCGCCTGGTATTTGTGGCTGGGAGAGCGGGGCTGCTCGCCTGGCATCGTGACAGCCGGGAAGGAGGCCGCCCGCGGTGTCTCTCCTTTACATAACGTCGCATATGCAGGGATGTTGTTGAGATGGAAACACGATGCGGGTGCCGCGCGCGTGCGTGGCGCTATACTTCTGTACACATATGAAGTTCTCAAGTGCGGCGCCCCAGTCTCGGCGCCGCTGGCGGCGGGCGCGCCTGCGTCCGCCTTCTGAGAGGAGAGACGCATGGCAACTACCATCCCCGGCAGCCTCCGGGTCTCCAACGACGTCATCGCCGACCTTGCCGGCTACGCCGCGCTCGAGTGCTATGGCGTGGTGGGCATGGCCTACACGGACGCCCAGGACAACATCGTGCGCCTGCTCTCGCTCGGCAGCCTGCGCAAGGGCATCGACGTGAGCACCTGCGAGGGCACCGTCAAGGTCGACCTGCACACCGTGCTCGAGCAGGGCGTCAACATGGCGAGCGTCTCGCGCAACCTCCAGAGCGCCGTGCGCTTCACGCTCAAGGAGATCGCCCAGATCGAGGACGCGGACGTCACGGTCCACGTCGAGGACCTGCGCGCCAACAAGTAGCAACACAGAAGGCCCGGCCTCGCGTCGGGCCGCCGCACGTTACTGGCCCGCACCGCGCCCGGCCAGCCTACGATTTGGAGAGAATCTCACCTATGATTGCCAACACGATTCGCTCGTGCTTCCCCGTGGCCGCCCAGGCCGTCGCCGACAAGTCCGAGGACATCAACAAGCTCAACGTCTTCCCCGTGCCCGACGGCGACACCGGCACCAACATGTCGCTCACGCTCGCCTCGGTGACCAAGGAGCTCTCCGCCCTTCCCGCCGATGCCGACATGGAGGCCATTGCCGGCGCCATCACCCACGGCTCCCTGATGGGCGCCCGCGGTAACTCCGGCGTCATTACCTCGCAGATCCTGCGCGGCGTGGCCGAGGGCCTTGTCGGCGCGCACGAGGCCGTGACCACGGGCGACATCGCGAGCGCCTTCCGCAACGCCGTCAAGGTTGCCTTCAAGGCTGTGCGCAAGCCGGTCGAGGGTACGATCCTCACCGTCATCCGCGACATGAGCGCCCGCGCGGACCGCTGCGACAAGGAGAAGATGCCCGTTCCCGAGATGCTCGAGGCCCTCGTCGTCGAGGCCTACGAGAGCGTTGCGCGCACGCCCGACCTGTTGCCCGTCCTCAAGGAGAACGGCGTCGTCGACTCGGGCGCCTACGGCTTCGCCACCTTCGTCGAGGCCTTCGTGAACGCGGCCCTGGGCAAGAGCGGCGTCTCCATCGACTTCGACACCACTGTCGCCACGGCCGACGGCGCCCACAACGCCGCCGACGCGCGCGTCGCCATCGAGCTCAACGACGACTGGGAGGGCTCGGAGTACCGCTACTGCAACGAGTTCCTCTTCAAGGCCGAGGAAGGCTTCGATGCGGACGCCGCCCTCACGCACCTCGCCACACTGGGCGACTGTGAGCTCGTTGTGGGCTCCTTCCCCGACTTCAAGGTGCACGTGCACTCCAACGAGCCCAACCGTGTGCTCGAGTACATGCTTCAGTACGGCCAGGTCTACGAGGTCTTCATCCACAACATGGACATGGAGGCCCACGACCGCACCGCCAAGATCGCCGACGACCAGGCGACCGCCCGCGAACCGCGCAAGCCGCTGGGTTTCGTGGCCGTCGCCGCCGGTGACGGCGAGGCCGAGATTCTCAAGTCCCTGGGCGTCGACGTCGTGGTCTCCGGTGGCCAGACGATGAACCCCTCCACGGCCGACATCCTCGACGCCGCCGCCGCGACCAACGCCGACAGCGTCATCGTGCTGCCCAACAACGGCAACATCCGCATGGCCGCCGAGGCCGCCGCGAGCGCGAGCGAGGACTTCGAGATCGTCGTCGTTCCCACCAAGACGGTGCCCCAGGCATTCGCTGCGATGTTCGCGGTCGACACCGACGCCACCGCCGCCGAGAACGCCGAGGCCATGGTCGAGGCCATCGCCGAGGTCCGCGACGGCGAGGTCACGCACGCCGTGCGCGACTCCCAGGCGGCCGACGGCACACCCATCCACGACGGCGACATCATGGGCATCGCCGGCGGCGACATCGCCATCGTGGGTTCCGACGTCGAGCAGGTGACCCTCGACCTCATCAACAAGATGCAGGAAGAGGAGGAGGGCGACACCCTCACGATTCTTGCTGGCCAGGACATGGACGACGAGCGCTTCGAGGCCCTGTGCGACCGCATCGAGGACGCCCAGCCCGACCTCGAGGTCGACGCCCACCGTGGCGGCCAGCCGCTCTACCCCGTTATCTTCTCGATCGAGTAGGTCGCAAGGAACGTGGGGGCGGCTGGAGAGCCCGGCGTTGCCGGGACCCTTCCTACCATAGGCGAGGCGTCGATGCGCCTCGCACGCACGCGGGCGTGGGACGCTGATGTCTCGCGCCTGCGTTTTGCTCGCGGGGCACGCGCTGAGGCCCTCGAGCGCATTGGCGTGCGCACCGTGCGCGACGCCCTGCTCCACGTGCCGCACCGCTACCTCGACTTCACGCGCGTGACGCCCGTGGCCGCTGCCGATATCGGCACCGAGGCCACGGTGGTGGGCGCCGTCGACAAGGTGACGCTCAAGCGCCCGCGCCCGCGCCTGCAGATTGTCGAGGTGGCGCTCGTCGACGCCTCCGGCGTGCTCATGTGCACCTTCTTCAAGCAGCCGTGGCTGGCCGAGCAGATTCATCGCGGCGACACCCTGGCGGTCTCCGGCAAGGTCACGTTTGC
>NZ_CEVYAT010000088.1:0-6541 GCF_982402205.1 Parolsenella sp.
GAAGGGCGGCCACCCGCCATGCCATCCCTGTGTTAATGAAACGTTTAGGGCCCCGCCCCGCGCGCCCGCGGCATAATGGATTGCTGCAAGACACGGCCGCCTGGCCCCGCACGAGAAAGGCCCGCATGAACATCCTCGACCTCATCAAGAGTGCGTTCCTCGGCTTAGTCGAGGGCATCACGGAGTGGCTGCCCATCTCCTCGACCGGCCACATGATCTTGGTCGACGAGTTCGTGAAGCTCGACGTGTCCGAGGAATTCTGGAACATGTTCCTCGTGGTCATCCAGCTGGGCGCCATCCTGTCCGTGTGCGTGCTCTACTTCCACCAGCTCAACCCTTTTAGCCCGAGCAAGGGCCGCGAGGGCAGGCGCTCTACCTGGAGCCTGTGGGGCAAGATCGTGGTGGGCTGCATTCCCGCCGCGGTGGTGGGCGTGCCCCTGAGCGACTTCATGGACGAGCACTTCTACAACTCCTACGTGGTGGCCGCGGCGCTTATCGTCTACGGCATCGCGTTTATCGTGATCGAGAACTGGCGTGCCCGCCGCCGCTCCGAGCTTGCCCTCGACAGGCCGCGCGGTGCCCACTTCGCGGCCAGCGTCGCCGCCGACGCCGCCGAGCAGGGCAGCGACTTTGGCACCATCACGAACATCGACCAGATCACGTACAAGACTGCGCTGGGCATAGGCGCCTTCCAGGTGCTGTCGCTCGTGCCGGGCACGTCGCGCTCGGGCTCCACGATCATCGGCGGCCTGCTTCTGGGCTGCACCCGCGCGGTGGCGGCCGAGTTCACGTTCTTCCTCGCCATCCCGGTGATGTTCGGCGCGAGCCTGCTCAAGGTCGTGAAGTTCATGCTCAAGGGCGTGGCGATGGGCGCCAACGAGTGGGGCATCATGATCGTGGGCCTGGTCGTGGCCTTCGTGGTGTCACTCGCGGCGATTCGCTGGCTCACGGGTTTCGTGCGCAGGTACGACTTCAAGGCCTTTGGCTGGTACCGCATCGTGCTGGGCGTCGTGGTGCTCGCCTACTTCCTGCTGGTTGCGCCGGCCCTAGGCCGGGCCTAGGGAGGGGCGCCCGAGAGGGGTGCGGGCCGCGTGGCCGCCGCGCCCAGCCCGTTGCCGCAGGTCGCGCGACCCACGGGTGGGCCTGCGGGAAACCGCACGCGCGTTCGACTTTATTGTCCCGATAGACCATTACACTAGCCAGTGACCCAAGGGGCCACTGGCCTTTCCGTTCCAAGATGGGGAGTTCGCATGACGCAGCCAACGCCAAGGAAGATGACCGCGCAGGACCTCACGTTGCCGCTCTTTGCCACCGGTGACGCCAACGCTGCTGCCGCCGCGCCCGCTGTCGCCGCGTCGCGTCCGCGCTACGTGCCGCCGGTCGCTACGATCGACCTCTCCGGCCTCAACCCCGCCCAGCGCGAGGCGGCCGAGTGCACCCACGGCCCCCTGCTCGTGCTCGCCGGCGCCGGTTCGGGCAAGACGCGCGTGCTCACCTACCGCATTGCCCACATGATTGCCGACGAGGGTGTGCGCCCCTGGCAGATTCTGGCCATCACCTTCACCAACAAGGCGGCCGCCGAGATGCGCGAGCGCCTGGGGGCGCTGCTTCCGGGCGGCACCCGCGGCATGTGGGTGTGCACCTTCCACGCCATGTGCGTGCGCATTCTGCGCGACGATGCAGACAAGCTGGGCTTTCGCCCCAACTTCACCATCTATGACGACGATGACTCCAAGCGTCTCGTCAAGCAGATCATGAGCGACTTGGGCATCGAGCCAAAGCAGTTCCCCATCAACGGCATACGCTCGCGCATCTCGAGCGCCAAGAACGCCCTCGTGCTGCCCGACGAGTTCGAGGGCATGGCCAACACGCCGCCCCTGCAGGCTGCCGCGCGCGTCTACCGCGAGCTGCAGGTTCGCCTCGAGCGCGCCAACGCCATGGACTTCGACGACCTGCTCATCAACGCGCACAGGCTGCTGCGCGACCACCCGGACGTGCTGGCCAAGTACCAGGACCGCTTCGTGCAGATCAGCGTCGACGAGTACCAGGACACCAACCACGTCCAGTACGAGATCACCAACATGCTGGCCGCCCGCGAGCGCAACCTCATGGTCGTGGGCGACGACGACCAGTCGATCTACTCCTGGCGTGGCGCCGACGTCCAGAACATCCTCGACTTCGAGAAGGACTATCCCGACGCCAAGGTCGTGAAGCTCGAGGAGAACTACCGCTCGACCGGCCACATCCTCAACGCCGCGAACGCCGTGGTGGCGCACAACTCGCGCCGCAAGGCCAAGCGCCTCTACACGAGCCGCGGCGACGGCGAGCTCGTCCAGGCCTACCAGGCAAGCGACGAGCGCGACGAGGGCCGCTGGATTGGCGCCCAGATCGAGAAGACCCACGACGCCGGCACCTCGTATGACGACATGGCCGTCTTCTACCGCACCAACGCGCAGAGCCGCATCCTCGAGGACATGCTGCTGCGCGCGGGCGTTCCCTACAAGATCGTGGGTGGCACGCGCTTCTTCGACCGCGCCGAGATCCGCGACGTCATGGCCTACCTCAAGCTCGTGGTGAACCCGTCCGACGACGTGAGCGCCCAGCGCGTGGTCAACACGCCGCGCCGCGGCATTGGCTCCACGAGCGTCGCGAAGATCCAGAGCTACGCACTCACGCACGGCATGCCGTTCCTGGCCGCCTGCCAGGCCTGCGTGGCCGAGGAGGGTCTGCTCACGGCCAAGGTTCGCACGGCGCTGGGCCAGTTCACGAGCGTCATCGAGCGCGCCCGCGCCAAGAGCGGCGAGCTCGCGCGCGTGGTCGAGTCGATCATCGACGACGCGGGGCTCATCGCGGCGCTCGAGGCCGAGCACACCGTCGAGGCCGACGGTCGCGTCGAGAACATCCGCGAGTTCCTAGGCGTGGCCCAGGAGTTCGACGAGACGCACGACGACGTCGCCGAGACGCTCGAGAGCCTGGCGCAGCTGCGCGAGGCGGGCGCCCTCGACGCCGCGCCGGGCCTGGCCGGCGGCGCCGTGGCCCCCGCCCAGCCGGTCGACCCCAACGTGATGGTCGCGGCCGAGAAGCTGCCCGCCTTCATGGAGTGGCTGGCGCTTCGCAGCGACCTCGACGCGCTCGCGGGCTCCACCAGCGCCGTCACAATGATGACCGTGCACTCGGCCAAGGGCCTGGAATTCCCCGTGGTGTTCGTCGCGGGCATGGAGGAGGGGATCTTCCCCCACGCCGGCCATGAGGACGACCCCGCGGGCGTCGAGGAGGAGCGCCGCCTCGCCTACGTTGCCATCACGCGCGCCGAGCGCGAGCTGTTCCTCACCTACGCCGCGACGCGCCGCACCTACGGCTCCACGACGGCCAACCCGCCCAGTCGCTTCCTGCGCGAGATCCCCGAGGCAGACATCCAGCTCGTGGGTGTGGGCTCCGAGGGCTTCTCGGGCGTGGGCTGGGAGAAGCGCGGCGACCGCCGCGGCACCTACGGCAGCGGCACGGCCACCTACGGCGGCGCCGTGTTTGGCTCGGCCACGCGCTCCGCGGGCGGAAACGCCCAGGCCAGGGGTGGCGTGTCGTTCAGGTCTGGCTCGCCTGCCCCCTCGCGCGGCACAGGCGTGCCCACGGGCTCGGGCCTGCCGCTGTCTGCGCTGGGTCGCGGCGTCGGCGGCCCCCGCACGTTTGGCTCCGCCCCGTCCGAGCCGGCCTCGTTTGGTTCGGGTCGCCCGCGCTCCGCTGCCGCCGCAGCGGACGAGTTTGCCTCCAACCCGGCGCACGGCATCCGTCGCGACGCCGCCAAGGCGAGCGAGGGCTTTGTTGCCGGCGACCACGTCTCGCATAAGACGTTTGGCCCGGGCGTGGTGCTCTCCGCCACCGGTGACGTCATCGAGGTGCGCTTCACGCGCACGGGCAAGGTCAAGAAGCTCATGAAGGGCTTCGCGCCCATCGTGAAGGTCGAGGGGTAGCGCCATGGAGGCGGTCATCTTTGGCCTGACCACCGGCGAACTCCTACGCCGCGTCGTCCTGCTTGCCGTGGCCGTTGCCGTCGCGGCGGGCATCTCGCGTGTCGTGAGCCGGGCGGTGGGCAAGGCGCTCGACGCTACCGAGGTGCCCAGCGCGAGCATCTTCGTCAACATTGCGCGCGGCGTGGTGTGGGCGTTCGCAATCCTCGCCGTGATGCAGCCAGTCTTTGGCATCGCCCCCACGGCGTTCGTTACGGCCCTGGGCATTACGTCCCTGGCCCTGTCGCTGGGTCTTCAGGACACGATCTCCAACCTCATTGGGGGCCTCAGCCTCATGGTGGGGCGCGTGGTGAAGCCCGGAGACCTTGTCGATGTTGGCGGCTTCATGGGCGAGGTCGTCGACGTCACCTGGCGTGCCACCACCGTGCGTAACCGCCTGGGTGACGAGCAGATCATCCCCAACTCGGTGCTCAACAAGACGGCGCTCACGAAGCTCACGCCTGGCAGCGAGGGCTATTGCCCCGTCTTGCTCGCGGTTTCTCACAACGCGGACCTCTCGGTTGTGGAGGCAGACATCCTCGGCGTTATGGGCAAGATGGAGGGGCTGTTGCGCGAGGGTGCGCCGGGTCGCGTGTTCTTCACGGGCTCGGATGCCTATGGCGTGCAGTGCACCGTGTCGCTGCAGATGGCCCCTGGCGTCACGAAGCTGGCTGCGAGCGACGCGCTCATACGAGGCGTCGAGGGCAGGGAGTGGCTCGCGAGCGTCGTGGGCGAGTAGCGCGCCACCGCGCCCCGCACGTGTTGCCGTGAGATACTGGAAGCTACCATCCGTTCTCTGATGGAGGGGCACCAGATGAAGGTCCTGCTGATCAACGCAAGTCCCAAGGGCGGGCGGAGCAACTCACTCAGGCTCGCGGACGCGTTCGTGCGCGGGCTTGGCGAGGCCGAGGTCGAGCGCCTCGACCTGTGCTCGCTCGACGTCAAGCCGTGCCGCGGGTGCTTTGCCTGCTGGAAGGCCACGCCCGGCACCTGCTGCATCCACGACGACATGGCCCGCGTCATCGAGCTCGAGCGCGAGGCGGACCTCGTGGTGCTGAGCTTCCCGCTGTACTACTTCAACCTGCCCGGGCCGCTCAAGACCATGATCGACCGCCAGCTGCCCATGAACCTGCCGTTCATGACCGATGACGCGGCCGCCACCGGCAGCGGCGCCCATCCCCTTCGCTACCCCGAGATGGCGAGCACGCGCTTCGTCGCAATCTCTACCTGCGGTTTCTATACTGCCGAGAAGAACTATGACGCAGTGGAGCGCGCCCTCGACCACTGGCCGGGACGCGGCGCCTGGGACGCCATCTTCTGCGGCCAGGGCGAGCTCTTCTCCATCCCCGAGCTCTCCGCGCGCACCGACGCCTACCTCGAGGTGGTCGAGCGCGCCGGTCGCGAGTACGCCGCGGGCGGCATTACGCGTGCCACGCGTGCCGAGCTGGCGCGCCCGCTCTACCCGCGCGAGGCCTTCGAGCAGATGGCTAACGCCAGCTGGGGCGTGGACGAGCGCGGCGAGCGCACTGACGAGATGCTCGCCTTCACGAGGCAGATGGCGGCGCTCTACAACCCCGCCACCTGGGACGGGGCAGACCGCGTGGTCGAGATTCGCTACCGCGATCGCGGCGTGAGCTACCAGATGGTGCTGGGCGAGCGGGGCTCGACGGTGCTGACCGATGGCTTCCGCAAGCCCACGACCGTCATCGACACCCCGTGGGACGTGTGGTGTCGCATCGCTCGCGGCGAGATCCGTGGCGACGTGGCGCTGGCCCAGCGGCTCTACAGCGTCGAGGGCGACTTCGACCTCATGATGGGCTGGGACCGCATCTTTGGCGCGGCATCCGCCCCCGCCACGGCGGGGGAGACCGGTGGCGCAGCGGGCACCGGCGCCGCGAGCGCTGCCGCCAAGCCCGTCGCGCCCTGCGCCAAGACGGGCGAGGGTGCCCCCTCGATGGCCACGATGCTCGTTGCCTGGATCTGCCTGTGGGTGGCCACCGGCATCGACGGCGCCGTGGGGCCGGTCGTGACGCTAGCGGTCTGCGCGCTGCTGCCGCTTGCCCAGATGCGCCGGCGCCTGTGCGCCTATGACCGCATCTCGCTTGGCCTTGTGGGTGGCTTTGCGGCGCTGATGTTGCTCACGGGGCTGACGTGGCCGCTCTGTGTGGCGAGCTACGCGGCCTTTGGCGCCCTGTGGCTCGTCTCGTGCGTCACGCCCGAGCCGCTGTGCGCCGCCTACGTCAAGTACGGCTACGGTGGGGACGACGCGCTTGCCAACCCCATCTTCATGCGGGCCAACCGCATCCTCGCCATGGCCTGGGGCGTGCTCTACCTGCTCATCGCCCTCTGGACGGCCCTTCTTGGCGGCATGGTCGCGGGCTGGGTGATGCCTGTGGTCAACAACGTGGCAACCGCGCTCATGGGCGTGTTCACCGTGTGGTTCGAGCGCCGCTACCCCGCTTGGGTGGCGTCGGGCAAGGGGCTGCGCGAGCTGTTCTTTGGTTAGGGGAGCGTGGGCATCGGCCGTGCCGGGGCGG
>NZ_CEVYAT010000089.1:0-6433 GCF_982402205.1 Parolsenella sp.
CGTCGACCTGCAGGCGGGCACCGTCCGCATCGACGGCTCCACGTACGAGCTCTCCACCAGCGACTTCCCCACGCTCGACCCCGCCCGACCCTACGAGCTCACGGCAGGGGAGAGGCGCGTCGTCGACGGCCTCGTCGAAAGCTTCACCTCGAGCCGCCGCCTGCGCCGCCACGTCGACTTCCTCTACGAGCACGGCTCGGTCTACCTCACCTACAACGGAAACCTGCTGTTCCACGGCTGCGTGCCCATGCGCGCCGACGGGAGCTTCCGTCCGGTGCGCATCGCCGGCAGGCACCTCGCTGGCCGCGCCTACCTCGACGCCTGCGACCGCATGGCGCGCATCGCCTGGCACGAGCGCACACCCGAGGCCCTCGACTGGATGTGGTACCTGTGGTGCGGGCTCGACTCGCCCCTGTGCGGCCGTACCATCAAGACCTTCGAGCGCACCTTCGTGCGCGACCGCTCCACCTGGGCCGAGCAGGACGACCCCTACTTCGAGCTTGCGTGCCGCGCCGACGCTTGCGAGCACGTACTCGCGGAGTTTGGCCTCTGTGGCCCCGCCTGCCACATCGTGAACGGGCACACGCCCGTCTCGCGCAGGAGTGGCGAGAGCCCGGTGCGCGGCGGCGGCAGGCGCCTGGTCATCGACGGCGGCTTCTGCCGCGCCTACCACTCCAAGACCGGCATCGCCGGCTACACGCTCATCGTCGACGCCCAGGGCATGCGCATCAAGGCGCACCTTCCCTACGCGGACATCGACGACGTGGTGGCCGACGGGGGCGACATCTACTCCGACGACGACCAGCTCGAGGTCAACGACCGCCCCCTCATCGTCGCCGACACTGACACCGGATCGCACATCCGCGCCCAGATCGATGACCTCACGGCCCTGCTCGACGCCTACCGCTGCGGCGACCTGCCCGAACGGGGAGGGTCTGCGGGGTTTGTCTCGCCTTTGAATTAACCGGAGGCACTTGGGTATCCTTGCAACTACACGATTCGGGGGCGCGCCCGCTGGCGGCGTTGCCCCCGCGTCTCGACGCAAGGACGAGGGATGGATAACAAGAAGAAACGACAGTCGATGATTCTGTACGTGATCATCGCGATCGCGGCCATCGTCGCACTCAACTCGGTCGTGTACCCGAGCATCGAGCGCGCCACGGTCAGCGACGTGAGCTACAGCGAGTTCATCGACATGGTGGACGCCGACAAGGTCGACGAGGTCTCGCTCGACACGAGCTCGGGCAAGATCACCTTCACCGCCAAGGGCGACTCCAACACCACCTACCGCACCAACGAGTGGCCGAGCGACGACTCGCTGGCCGAGCGCCTCAACAAGCACGGTGTGACCTACTCGGCCCAGATCGCCGATCAGAGCTCCGGCATATGGACCTACCTGCTGCTGGTCTACGGCCTGCCCATACTGCTCGCCATCGTCGGCGGCATCTGGCTCAACCGCCGCATGAAGAAGGCCATGGGAGACTCCCCGTCGATGAACTTTGGCGGGGGCGGCGGCTTTGGCATGGGCGGAGGCCTGGGCAAGAGCCACGCCAAGGAGGTCAAGGGCGAGGAGACGGGCGTCAAGTTCGCCGACGTCGCCGGCCAGGACGAGGCCAAGGAGTCGCTCGAGGAGATCGTGAGCTTCCTCAAGAACCCCGACAAGTACACCGCCATCGGCGCCCGCTGCCCGCGCGGCGCGTTGCTCGTGGGTCCTCCGGGCACGGGCAAGACGCTGCTTGCCAAGGCCGTCGCCGGTGAGGCCGGCGTGCCCTTCTTCCAGATCGCGGGCTCCGAGTTCGTCGAGATGTTCGTCGGCCGCGGCGCCGCCAAGGTGCGCGACCTGTTCAAGCAGGCCAAGGAGAAGGCTCCCTGCATCATTTTCATCGACGAGATCGACGCCGTGGGCAAGAAGCGCGACGGCTCGCTTAACTCCAACGACGAGCGCGAGCAGACCCTGAACCAGCTCCTCTCCGAGATGGACGGCTTCGATAACCAGAAGGGCATCGTCGTGCTCGCCGCGACCAACCGCCCCGAGTCGCTCGACCAGGCGCTGCTGCGCCCTGGGCGCTTCGACCGCCGCATCCCCGTCGAGCTGCCCGACCTCGCGGGCCGCGAGGCCATCCTCAAGATCCACGCCAACGACGTCAAGATGGAGGGCGGCATCGACCTGGGCGTCATCGCCCGCTCGACCCCCGGCGCCTCGGGCGCCGACCTCGCCAACATCATCAACGAGAGCGCCCTGCGTGCGGTGCGCTTTGGCCGCAAGCGCGTGACGCAGGAGGACCTCGTCGAGAGCGTCGACGTCGTCATCGCCGGCGAGAAGAAGAAGTCCACGGTCCTCTCCGAGCACGAGAAGGACGTCGTCTCCTACCACGAGACGGGCCACGCCATCGTGGCGGCTGCCCAGAAGGGCTCGGCGCCAGTTTCCAAGATCACGATCGTGCCGCGCACCTCGGGCGCCCTAGGCTTCACCATGCAGGTCGAGGAGGACGAGCACTTCCTCACGACCCGCCAGGAGGCCAAGAACAAGATCGCCGTCCTGTGCGGCGGCCGCGCCGCCGAGGAGCTCATCTTTGGCGAGATGACCACGGGTGCCAGCAACGACATCGAAAAGGCCACGAGCATCGCCCGCGCCATGGTGACCCAGTACGGCATGTCCGACAAGTTCGGCATGGTTGCCCTGGGCCAGCAGCGCAACCGCTACCTGGGCGGCGGCGCCGAGCTCACCTGCTCCGAGGGCACCGCGCAGCAGATCGACGCCGAGGTTCAGCGCCTCGTGGAGGAGGGCCACCAGCAGGCCCTTAACACCCTCAAGGCGCACCGCTTCAAGTTGCACGAGATCGCGCATTACCTGCAGAAGAAGGAGACGATCACGGGCGAGGAGTTCATGAACATGTTCACCCGCGACGACGGCTTCGCGCCCAACCTTCCGAAGACTGAGTAGCGTCACTTTTAGCGAGCCATGGAAGGCCCCAGGGCCTCACTTGAGCGTCCTCGCCCGGCAGAGCCGGGCTGCGGAATGCTCTGCGTGAGGCCCTGGGGCCTTCCTTCTTGTAGCGACTCCGATGCGTTCGAGGGGCGCGAAGCCGGGTAGGGCGCGGGACCGCGAATTATTTAAGGTTTGGGGTGTTGGAATGCCCTTACTATAAACGAGGGCTTTCTCTCTGGTGAGGCTTATTTCATTCATTTGTTTTGGTCGGAAGTGAGACGCGGGTAGGGAGGGGTTGGGGCTTCGCGAAGAACATTCCGCAGACCGACGTAGCCGGTCGAGGACGTTCGAGAGAAGCTCCCAACCCCTCCCGGCCGGTTCGTCTCGACACGGTGCGTAACGTGCATTTGTTGTCGCTGAAAGTGTATTCGGGTGCGTCCGTGGTACTATGGGCACTCGAAAAGCTGTGATGGGGACGAGTAGGCGGTCCGCGCAGGTTCAAAGCGAGCGGGGATGGTGGGAGCCCGCGGCTGCGTCCGTTCGAATATCACCCCGGAGCTGTGGCCCCAACGGGCGCGCGAGCGTCCCAGTAGGCGTCACCGGACATGGCCGTCGTCACAGGCCAGCCGAGTAAGGCGAGTTTCTCGCCCGCTGGGTGGTTAGCGAAACGCACGCGGCATGCAGCCGTTCTAGAGCGCTTCGTCCCGGCGGTCGGGGCGGGCGCTTTTTTCGTGCGCGGACGGGCCACAGGCCCCAAGGCTCACGGGCGCTCGGCGGATGCGGGGAGAGGCCCCGCGAAAGGAGCAAGAGGCTAGGCAATGGCAAACGAGTACAAGAAGTCGATGAACCTCCCGTCGACGAGCTTCCCCATGAGGGCAAGCCTCGCGACGCGCGAGCCCGAGCGCCTCAAGGTGTGGCGCGAGAACAACGTCTACGAGATGGCGCGCAAGAAGAACGCCGGCCACGACAAGTTCGTGCTGCACGACGGCCCTCCCTACGCCAACGGCCCGATCCACATCGGCCACGCCATGAACAAGGTCTCCAAGGACACCATCAACCGCTACTGGATGATGCAGGGCCGCGACGTCCCCTACGTCCCGGGTTGGGATTGCCACGGCCAGCCCATCGAGCACAAGGTCGAGGAGAAGGTCGGCACCGCCAAGTTCAACGAGATGCCCACCGCCGAGATCCGCGAGATGTGCAACAAGTTCGCCGTCGAGAACATCGAGCTGCAGAAGTCGGGCTTCCGTCGCCTGGGCGTCCTCGGTGACTGGGACCACCCCTACCTCACCCTCTACCACCAGCACGACGCCGCCGACATCGAGGTCTTCAAGGCCATGTTCGACAAGGGCATGATCTACCGCGGCCGCAAGCCGGTGCACTGGTGCAAGCACTGCCACACGGCCCTTGCCGAGGCAGAGATCGAGTACGGCGACGAGACGAGCCCCTCGATCTTCGTGCGCTTCGAGCTCACGAGCAAGCCGGCCGGCCTCGAGTCGTTCGACGGCCCCGTCGACTTCATCATCTGGACGACGACCCCCTGGACCATCCCGTCCGACCAGGCCGTCTCCCTCAAGCCCGGCGAGTCCTACGTCGCCGTCGAGCACGATGGCCGCGCCGAGGTCATGCTCGAGGCCCTCGCGCCCAAGTGCTGCGAGGAGTTTGGCTGGGACTACACCCCCGTCCAGGTGAACGGCGAGCCCTATGTGGTCCCCGCCGAGACCTTCTACCACCTCCACTACAAGCAGCCCGTCTTTGACGGCGTCGAGGGCGTCGCCCTGCTCGCCGACTACGTTGGTGTCGACGACGGCACCGGCATCGTCCACAACTCGCCCGGCCACGGCGCCGACGACTACTACGTCTGCGTCAAGGAGGGCATGGACATCTGCATGCCCGTCGACGATGACGGCAAGTTCTACGTGGGCGACGAGTTTGGCACCGGCGGCCCGTTCTCCGGCATGGACACCGACGAGGCCAACCCCCACGTCATCGAGTTCCTGCGCGAGCGCGGCACGCTCGTGGCCGAGAAGAAGATCACGCACAGCTACCCGCACTGCTGGCGCTGCCACCAGCCGGTGCTGTTCCGCGCTACCGACCAGTGGTTCGTCTCCATGGACAAGACCGACCTGCGCGGCCAGGCGCTCGATGCCATCGAGCACAAGGTCAACTGGTACCCGGCCCGCGCCCAGAACCGCATCCACGCCATGGTCGAGGGTCGTCCTGACTGGTGCATCTCGCGCCAGCGCAACTGGGGCGTGCCCATCCCGAGCTTCACGTGCCAGGACTGCGGCGAGACCGTCATGAACGACGCCACGCTCGACGCCGTCATCAAGCTCTTCCACGAGAAGGGCTCCGACGCCTGGTTCACCGACGAGCCGGCCAGCTACCTGGGCGAGGCCTGCACCTGCACCAAGTGCGGCGGCCACAACCTCAAGGCCAACAAGGACATCCTCGACGTCTGGTGGGACTCCGGCGTCTCCTGGAAGGCCGTCTGCGAGTACCGCGACGAGCTGCGCTACCCGGCCGACATGTACCTCGAGGGCTCCGACCAGCACCGCGGCTGGTTCCACAGCTCGCTGCTCACCTCGGTGGGCGCCAACGGTGAGCCTCCCTACAAGGCGGTCGTCTCCCAGGGCTTCACGCTCGACGGCCAGGGCCGCAAGATGAGCAAGTCGCTCGGCAACGTCATCGACCCCAACAAGGTCTGCGACGAGATGGGCGCCGACATCCTGCGCCTGTGGGTCGCCTCGACCGACACGAGCTATGACGTGGCCGTCGACCACGAGATCCTCGCCCGCACCTCCGACGCCTATCGCCGCTTCCGCAACACGTTCCGCTTCCTGCTGGGCGAGCTCGAGGGCCAGTTCGACCCCGCGACCGACCTCGTGCCGGTCGACGAGATGGAGAGCTACGATCGCCTCGTGCTGGCTCGCGCCTGCGAGATGCACGAGAAGGTCAGCGAGGCCTACGCCGGCTACCGCTTCTACCAGGTCTACCGCGCGCTCTACGACTTCGTCGTGACCGAGCTGTCCAACGGCTACCTCAACGCCACCAAGGACCGCATGTACTGCGACGAGCCCGAGGCCAGGAGCCGCCGCAGCGCCCAGACCTGCTGGTACTACCTGCTCGAGATGCTGCTGCGCGACCTCCAGCCGATCCTTGCCTTCACGACCGACGAGGTCATGGCGCACCTGCCCGAGAGCGCCCGTGACGGCCAGCAGTTCGCCGCCCTGCTTGACTGGTGGCAGGCCCCGCTCACCCACGAGCAGGTCGAGGAGCTACTCCCCGAGTACAACGTGATGCTCGAGGCCCGCGGCGCCTTCACTAAGGCCAATGAGGCCGCCCTTGCCGCCGGCACCGTCTCCGAGAAGACGAGCCAGGCCACCCGCTGCGTGCTCACGCTGCCGGCCGAGCAGCTCGAGCTCGTCCGTGGTGCCGAGGACATGCTCGCCGAGGCCTTCGTCTGCTCCGAGGTCGAGCTCGCCGAGGGCGACGAGCTCGCCT
>NZ_CEVYAT010000090.1:0-6401 GCF_982402205.1 Parolsenella sp.
ATGGCGAGAAGTGCCCGCGCTGCTGGAACTGGCGCACGCTCGGCACCGACGGCCTGTGCTGCCGCTGCAGCCACGCCGTCGCCCTTACCGGCAAGGACGCGTAACCCGTGGCCGGCAACAAGCGCATAGCCGTGTTTGGCGGGGTCGCCGTCGCCGCCGTCGTGCTCGACCAGGTCTCCAAGGCCTGGGCGCGCACGGCGCTGGCCGGCGGCCCCGCGCCGCTCGTCCCCGGCGTCATGGACCTTGCGCTCGTCATGAACACGGGCGCCGCCTTCTCCATCGGCTCGGGGTCCACCTGGGTCTTCGTGATCCTCGCCGCCGCGATATGCGCCGCCTGCGCCGTCTGGGTGGTGCACGAGAAGGCCATGCCCGCCCCGCTCGCCGCTGCGCTCGGCGCCGTCGCGGGTGGTGGCGTCGGCAACCTCATCGACCGCGTCATCGCCGGCCAGGTAACCGACTTCTTTGCCACGGCCTTCATTGACTTCCCGGTCTTCAACGTCGCCGACATCTTCGTGACCTGTGGCGTCATCCTCTCGCTTATCCTCGCGTGGCGCTTCGATGCGGCCCGCGACGGCGAGGGCCAGACGGGGGAGGACAACTAGTGGCGCGCACCAGGGTTGTCAACCTGCTCGTGGGTCCCGAGGCCGACGGCGCCCGCCTCGACGCGTTCCTCGCCGCAGGCGAGGGCATGCCGTCTCGCTCGGCTTGCGCCAAGCTCGTGGAGGCGGGGCTTGTCACCATCAACGAGACGCCCGCCACCTCGAAGAGCGAGAAGGTGCTGTTGGGAGACCGCGTGCGCGCCACCGTCGAGGAGGCCGAGCCGCTTGTTCCCGAGGGTGGGCTTGCCCCCAACCCCTACATCGACCTCGACATCCGCTACGAGGACGAGCACCTCATCGTACTCTCCAAGCAGGCGGGCCTCGTGTGCCACCCCAGTCCCGGGCACGTCGACGACACGCTCGCCAACGCCCTCGTTGCCCACTGCGGACTCGCGCACCTAGGGACGCTCCAGGGCGACGACCGCCCGGGCATCGTGCACCGCCTCGACATGGACACCTCGGGCCTCATGCTCGCGGCCAAGGACGACGAGACCCAGAAGGCCCTGCAGGACCTCATCCGCCTGCGCACGCTCGACCGCCGCTACGTCACGCTCGTGTGGGGCTACGTCGCGGCCGACTCCGGCACCATCGACACCGGCATCGCCCGCTCGACGCGCGACCGCATCCGCATGGCGGTCTCCGACGACCCCGGTGCCCGCGAGGCCATCACGACCTTCCGCGTGCTCGAGCGCTTCGAGGCGGGCCGCCGCGACGAGGGCTACACGCTGCTCGAGTGCCACCTCTACACGGGGCGCACCCACCAGATCCGCGTGCACATGCGTCACATCAACCACCAGGTCATCGGCGACCCGCTCTACGGCAGGGGAGACCTTGCCCAGAACCTCGGCCTCACCAGGCAGTTCCTCCACTCCTGGAGCGTCTCGTTCGCGCATCCCGCGTCCGGAGAGACCGTAGAGCTTCGCGACACGCTTCCACAAGACCTGAAGGGTGTACTAGAATCGCTCGACAGCCGCAGCATGGGCCGCACGCCCGCGGGGGAGCGTATCGTCCCCGCGCTGCTCGGCCGCTAGCCGAGCCCGCGCCCGCCTGCGCATCGATACGCTTCGAACAAGAGCATCGAGAGGTCACTCGTGGAATTCAATCGCCTGGGTCTCACGCCCATCGTCATCTTCAACCTCATCATCTGGGTGTTTTTCACCTTCGCCTACCTCTACCAGTTCGTATACATCCTGGTGACGCTGAGGCGCGGCGAGGTCAAGCTCCCCGAGGCCAAGAGGAACCACCGTTACGCCTTTTTCATCGCGGCGCACAACGAGGAGTCGGTCATCGCCAACCTCGTGCAGTCGATCAAGCAGCAGGACTACCCCAGCGAGCTCATCGACGTGTTCGTGGTGGCAGACGCCTGCACCGACCGCACGGCCAAGGAGGCCCGCCGCGCCGGCGCCATCGTCTACGAGCGCAACGACCTGGCGCGCAAGGGCAAGAGCTGGGTGCTCGACTACGGCTTCGACCGCATCCTCAACGAGTACCCTGACAAGTACGAGGCCTTCTTCGTCTTCGACGCCGACAACCTGCTGAGCCCCACCTACGTGCGCGAGATGAACAAGGTCTTCGACCAGGGCTATCTCGTCGCCACGAGCTACCGCAACTCCAAGAACTTCGACTCGAGCTGGATCAGCTCGGCCTACGCCCTGTGGTTTTTGCGCGAGGCCAAGTTCCTCAACAACTCGCGCATGCAACTTGGCACCGGCTGCGCCATCTCGGGCTCGGGTTGGATGGTGTCTTCGCGCATCATCCAGGGCATGCACGGCTGGGACTTCCACACCCTCACCGAGGACATCCAGTTCTCGACCTTCTGCGCGGCCAACGGCATCCAGATCGCCTACGCCCCCGCGGAGTTCTATGACGAGCAGCCCATCACGCTAGCTGCCTCCTGGACGCAGCGCATGCGCTGGACCAAGGGCTTCTACCAGGTGTTCTTCTCCTACGTGGGAGACCTGTTCCACGGCATCAGATCCAAGCGCTTCGGCTCCTACGACATGCTCATGACGATCGCACCGGGCAACATCCTCACGCTCGTCTCGGCCCTGGTGAACGCCGCCTACCTCATCATCGGCTCGATCTCGCACGGTTTTCTCGCCACACAGAACGAGATCTCGATGGCGGTGGGGTCGCTGTTCATGACGTTCGCCTCGATGTACGTGACGTTCTTCCTGCTCGCGATCATCACGACCATCTCAGAGCGCAAGCACATCCACTGCCGCAAGGGCAGGCGCTGGCGCATCTTCACCAACCTGTTCACGTTCCCACTGTTCATGATGACCTACATCCCCATCACGGTGGCGGCGCTGTTCATGAAGGTCGAGTGGGTGCCCACCAAGCACACGGTCTCGATCTCGGCGAGCGACATCGCCGCGCAGGACGGTGAGTAGTTAGAACTCTTTGCGAGGGGCGCCTCGCGGCTGCGTGCCGCCGGGCGCCCCTCGCCATACCTACAAGACGGTTTGGTCGCCTAACAAAGTTCAAGGTAGCGCGTTCGAATGCACACGCTACAATTGTCAACTATCAGTCGGCGCGCGGTTTGCCAAAACGGGCGACCGCAAGGGCAGAAAGGGAGTCACCTACATGGCAACGTTCTTCGAGGGCGAGTCGCACACCTTCTCTGAGTACCTGCTGGTCCCCGGATACTCCTCGTCGGAGAACGTGCCGGCAAACGTGTCGCTCAAGACGCCCCTGTGCCGCTACAAGAAGGGCGAGGAGCCCCGCATCACCCTCAACATCCCCATGGTCTCCTCGATCATGCAGTCCGTCTCCGGCCAGCGCATGGGCGTCGCCCTTGCCACCGAGGGCGGCATGAGCTTCATCTACGGTTCCCAGACCCCCGAGTCCGAGGCGGCCATGGTCAAGTGGGTCAAGGACTACAAGGCCGGCGTCGTCGAGAGCGACTCGACCCTCACCCCCGACATGACCATGGAGCAGGTCATGGACCTCAAGCAGCGCACCGGCCACTCCACCATGCCCGTCACCGACGACGGCACCCCGCACGGCAAGCTCGTGGGTATCGTCACGAGCCGCGACTACCGCCCCTCCCGCGACGACCACCAGGCCAAGGTCGCCACGTTCATGACCCCGCGCGAGAAGCTCGTCGTGGGCACCGAGGAGACCACCCTCAAGGTCGCCAACGACATCATCTGGGATAACAAGCTCAACGCCCTGCCCATCGTCGATGCCACCGACCACCTCGTGGGCATCGTCTTCCGCAAGGACTACGACTCCCACAAGTCCAACCCTGACGAGCTGCTCGACACCAACAAGCGCTACATGGTGGGTGCGGGCATCAACACTCGCGACTACGCCAAGCGCGTGCCGCTGCTGCTCGAGGCCGGCGCCGACGCCCTGTGTATCGACTCGTCCGAGGGCTACTCCGAGTGGCAGAAGCTCACGATCGACTGGATCCGCGAGAACTACGGCAACGACGTCATCGTGGGCGCCGGCAACGTCGTTGACGCCGACGGCTTCCGCTACCTCGCCGATTGCGGCGCCGACTTCGTGAAGGTGGGCATCGGCGGCGGCTCGATTTGCATCACGCGCGAGACCAAGGGCATCGGCCGCGGCCAGGCCACGGCCCTCATCGACGTGTGCCGCGCCCGTGACGAGTACTTCGAGGAGACGGGCGTCTACGTGCCGGTTTGCTCCGACGGCGGCATTGTCTACGACTACCACATGACCCTCGCTCTCGCCATGGGCGCCGACTTCATGATGCTCGGCCGCTACTTCGCCCGCTTCGACGAGAGCCCCACGAACCGCGTGAACGTCAACGGCCAGTACATGAAGGAGTACTGGGGCGAGGGCTCTGCCCGCGCCCGCAACTGGCAGCGCTACGACCTCGGCGGCGCCGCGAAGCTGTCGTTCGAGGAGGGTGTCGACTCCTACGTGCCCTACGCCGGTTCGCTCAAGGACGGCGTTGGCATGACCGTCTACAAGATCAAGTCAACGATGTGCAACTGCGGCGCCAAGACGATCCGCGAGCTGCAGCAGAAGGCCCGACTAACGCTCGTCTCCTCGACCTCGATCGTCGAGGGCGGCGCGCACGACGTCGTGCTAAAGGATCACAGCCAGTCCGTGAGCTACCACTAGGCCACATCTAGCAGGTCGCCCGCGGACGGCGGGCGCCTGCGTATGCGTACACGCTTGGCAGGCGCCCGAGGCTCCGTGAGGGTCTCGGGCGCTTTTGCTGCTATAGTGCATAACTTGAATGTCTGTACGACTTTTGAAGAGAGAGGTCGCGCATGAGCGACGTCAACGATACCAACGTCTCCATGGGTGACAGGTTCCCCGCCTACGACGCCTCCGCCATCGAGAGCAAGTGGCAGCGCGTCTGGGCCGAGAAGGGCACCTATAAGACCGACGAGGACCCCAACAAGCCCAAGAAGTACGTCCTCGAGATGTTCCCGTACCCCTCGGGCGACCTGCACATGGGCCATGCCCGCAACTACACCATCGGCGACGCCATGGCGCGCCAGGCCCGCATGCGCGGCTACGACGTGCTGCACCCCATCGGATTCGACGCCTTCGGCCTGCCCGCCGAGAACGCCGCCATCAAGCACAACACGCAGGCTGCCGCCTGGACGTATCAGAACATGGACAACGCCCTGTCCACGATGAAGCGCATGGGCTTCTCGTACGACTACGACCGCCTCGTGCGCACCTGCGACCCCGAGTACTACAAGTGGGGACAGTGGATGTTCCTCAAGATGTGGGAGAAGGGCCTGGCCTACCGCGCCACCTCGCCGGTCAACTGGTGCCCCAAGTGCCGTACCGTCCTGGCCAACGAGCAGGTCGTCGAGGGCCGCTGTTGGCGCTGCGACTCGATTCCCGAGAAGCGCGAGCTGTCGCAGTGGTACCTCAAGATCACCGACTACGCCCAGGAGCTGCTCGACGACCTCGACAAGCTCGAGGGCTGGCCTGAGAACGTCAAGGCCCAGCAGCGCAACTGGATCGGCCGCTCCGAGGGCGCCGAGATCGACTTCACCCTGGCCGACACCGACGGCGTGACCCCCACCGACCGCAAGATCACCGTCTTCACCACCCGCGCCGACACCCTGTTTGGTGTGAGCTTCTTCCTGCTGCCGCCCGAGAGCCCGCTTGCCGCCGAGCTCGTGGCCGGCACCGAGCACGAGGCCGCCTTCAAGGAGCTCAAGGAGGCCACCGAGCAGGTCTCGAGCATCGACCGCCAGGGCTCCGCGCGCGAGAAGCACGGCGTCTTCACGGGCCGCTACGTCATCAACCCCATCAACGGCCGCCCGGCCCCCATCTGGGTCGCCGACTACGTGCTGCTCGACTACGGCACCGGCGCCGTCATGGGCGTTCCCTGCGGCGACCAGCGCGACTTCGACTTCGCCAAGAAGTACGGCCTCGAGATCGCCCCGATCATCTGCGAGAAGAAAGACCCGCTGTACGAGGAGCTCAAGGACGAGCGCGAGCTCAAGGTCACGAGCGTCTCCTGGGACCATGCCATGGACGCCGAGGGCTACCTCGTGCAGTCCGGCGAGTTCACCGGCCTCAAGGGCGGCAAGCACTCCGAGGCCGAGGCCGCCATCATCTCCTGGCTCGAGGAGCGCGGTGCCGGTCGCAAGAAGGTGCAGTTCCGCCTTCGCGACTGGCTCATCAGCCGTCAGCGCTACTGGGGCAACCCCATCCCGATGATCCACTGCGACTGCTGTGGCGACGTGCCGGTGCCGTATGACCAGCTGCCGGTCACCCTGCCCGAGAACCTTGACCTTGGTGCCGGCGAGACCCTCGCCGAGTACGCCCCGTTCTACGAGACGACCTGTCCAAAGT
>NZ_CEVYAT010000091.1:0-6328 GCF_982402205.1 Parolsenella sp.
GCCGAGCACTTCGCCAAGCCCGCGGGCGTTCCCGTGACGCTCGTCGGCGTGAAGCGCGCTGCTCTCGCCCACGCCGAGAACGTTGCGCTCGACGACGAGGCGCACCCGAGCCTCGACGTCGTATTCGACCAGGCCCTGGGCGGCGTCGCCGCCGGTACGCGCATGCACGTGGCCCTGTCGCTCACGGGCGCCCAGGTCGTGCCCGACCTGCTGCTTGCCCTGGGCCTTGCCTGCGGCATGGGCGTGGAGCTCGACGCGGCCATCGAGGCGCTCGAGAAGCTTGCGCCCACGCACATGCGCCAGGAGGTCGTGCGCGCTGCCTGCGGCTGCCGCGTCATCGACGATTCCTACAACGCGAGCCCCGACTCCACTGCCGCGGCCCTCAATGCCCTGTGCTCGATGCAGGTGGCGCCCGGTGGCCGTCGCGTGGCGATCCTGGGCGAGATCGGCGAGCTGGGCGCCGAGGAGGAGCGCCTCCACGAGCTCGTTGGCGCCTACGCCGCGGCCAAGCCGCTCGACCTGCTCGTCATCGTGGGCACCCAGCGCGCCAATCACATGGAGAGCGCCGCGCGCCTCATGGGCTTCTCGGAGGACAAGCTCGTGCGCGTGGCCGACGTCGAGGAGCTCGCGCGCGTCATGGGCCCCGTGCTCGAGAAGGACGACCTCGTGCTCGTGAAGGCGTCTCGTGCGGCCTACCTCGACAGATTCGTTAAGGCGGTGATGGGCTAACATGCTTAGCTCCCTGTTTGCCGGGTCTCAGTACCCCACCTACCTCGTGTTCGTCGCGGTCTTCGTCGCTGGCCTCATCACGGCTGCGATCATGCCCGCGTTCATCCGCGTCATGCGCAAGGACGGCATTGGCCAGCAGGTCCGCGCCGACGGCCCGCAGACGCACCTTGTGAAGCAGGGCACGCCCACCATGGGCGGCGTCATCATGCTCGTGGGCATCATGCTCACCGTGCTGCTGCTCGCCCGCTGGACGCCCGACCTCATCCTGTGCGTCGTCGCGACCATCGCCACGGGTCTGCTGGGCCTTCTCGATGACATCGAGAGCGTGAGCCACGGCCGCTCGTTGGGCCTCACGCCCTCGCAGAAGATGGCCGGCCTCATCGTCATCTCGGTGGCGTTCTGCCTGTTCGCGGTCAACTGGGTGGGCATCGCGCCCACGGTTACCTTCCCGGGCGGCCTCGTGATCGACCTGGGCGTGCTCACGAGCACCATCGCCGGCGTGCAGGTGCCCTGGCTCTACGTCCTCTTCGTGTTCCTGCTGCTTGCGGGTCTGTCAAACGCTGTGAACCTCACCGACGGCCTCGACGGCCTGGCAGGTGGCACGGTCATGGTGGTCATGCTCGCCATGGCGATGGTGGCCTTCTCGTACGACGAGATCAACCTCGCGGTGTTTGCCGGCGCGTGCGCCGGTGCCTGCGTGGGCTTTCTGTGGCACAACTGCTACCCGGCATCGATCTTCATGGGCGACACGGGCTCGCTCGCGCTGGGCGCGGGCTTCGCGGCGCTGGCCGTGCTCACCAAGACCGAGGTGACCTCGCTCGTGATGGGCGGCCTGTTCATTTGCGAGGCCCTGAGCGTCATGCTGCAGGTCATCTCGTTCAAGACCACGGGCAAGCGTATCTTCCTCATGGCGCCGCTCCACCACCACTTCGAGAAGAAGGGCTGGAGCGAGACCAAGGTGGTCATCCGCTTCTGGATTGTGAGCGCGATGTTCGCGGCCGTGGGCTTTGCCCTGTACTTCCAGCTTCGCTAGCGACTAGGGGCGCCGCCGCACGCGGCGCTTTGTCATGGGTGCCGCGCGTGCGTCGCGGCGCCCATACGTGTTTTTTGAGGGGGCATCTTTGTGATGGCAAACGTTGATGATCGCGTCTGGGGAGACGTGCTGGTCCTGGGCCTGGGCAAGACGGGCGAGGCGGTCGCGGACTGCCTGCTTGACGAGCGCCAGGAGGGTCGCGTGACGTCGGTCACCGTCTATGGCGGCCTCAAGAGCAAGCCGGGTGAGGCGACCCGCGCCCTCGAGAGCGCGGGCGCGCGCGTGGTGTGCGGCACCGAGGACGTCGAGGGCCGCTACGACGTTGCCGTGGTGAGCCCCGGCATCTCCGAGTTCAGTGACTTCTTCGCGAGCGCCGCCGCCCACGCCACCGAGGTCATCGGCGAGCCCGAGCTCGCCTGGCGCGAGAGTCCCGAGCGCTGGGTGGGCATCACCGGCACCAACGGCAAGACCACCACGACCACCCTCACGCGCGACCTGCTGCGCGCCGGCGGCTGCGCCGCCGAGGCCGTGGGCAACATCGGCACCATGGCGATTGGCGAGGTCTGCCGCCGCGCCCCGGGCGAGTGGCTCGTGGCCGAGCTCTCGAGCTTCCAGCTGGCCACGACGCGCTACCTGCACCCGCACGTGGCGGTGCTGCTCAACGTCACGCCCGATCACCTCTCCTGGCACAAGACGATGGAGAACTACGCCGCCGCCAAGGAGAAGGTCTTCGCGAACCTCGAGCCCGGCGACCTCGCCGTGGTCTCGACGGGCGACGACTGGTGCCGCGCTATCATCGGGCGCCTCGAGGCCCGGGACTTACGCGTCTGCCACCTGTTGCCTGCGGGCGAGGCGCCTGCCGCAGACGCTCCCCACGCCGCCTGGCAGCGCAGCGACGGCATGCTCGTCGTGCGCGTCGATGGCGTCGACACCGAGCTCGTACACGCCGCCGACCTGCAGATTCATGGTAGCCACAACGTCGAGAATGCCCTGGCTGCCTCGGCGGCCGCCCTTGCCTGCGGCGTCGACGTCGCCGACGTCCGCGCGGGACTTACCGCCTTCAGCCCGCTCGAGCACCGCATCGAGCCTTGCGGCAGCGCGGCTGGCATCAGCTTCGTGAACGACTCCAAGGCCACGAACACCGACGCGGTCTCCAAGGCTCTCACGGCCTTCGCCCCGGGTACCGTCGTGATCTTGCTGGGTGGCCACGACAAGGGCACCGAGCTCGAGGACATGGCGGCAGACGTCGCGGCAGACGCCCGCGTGGCCGTCTGCTTTGGCGAGGCCGGCGAGCGCATTGCCACCGCTCTCGAGGCACAGGGCGGCACGCTGCAGGTTCTTCGCGCCCAGCACCTTGAGGACGCCCTCGACGCCGGCATCGCCGCCGCGCGCCCCGGCGACACGGTGCTGCTCTCGCCCGCGTGCTCGTCGTTCGACGAGTTCGGTGGCTACGAGGAGCGCGGCCGCGTCTTCAAGCAGCTCGTGGCGCAGCGCATCTCCCAGATGGGGGAGAAGTAAGTGGCAGATCGCACCATCACCCGACCCACAACCAGCGAGGGCGCGGCCGAGCGTCCGTCCTCCCGCGAGCGCGCCCGCGCCGCCGCCCGCAGCCGTGCCGAGGCCAGCCGTGGCAACCTCGAGCGCGCCATCATGGGCGTCCCCGCGCGCATCATGCGTCCGCGCCTGCTGCTCATCGGTGTCACCGTGCTGCTCGTCTGCTTTGGCCTCGTCATGATCTACTCCGCTAGCTCGGTCGAGGCGCTGAGCGAGCAGGGCAGCGCCAACTACTACGTCATCCGCCAGTTCGCTTTCATCATTGGTGGCGCCATCCTGGCCTTCGCTGCGGCCAAGATCGACTATCACACGCTCTGCAAGCCCACCTGGCTCATGGTCATTGGCTTGGGTGTCTGTGTCATGCTGCTCGTGGTGCGCGTCGCGGGCTCCACTGCTGGCGGCGCCACGCGCTGGCTCGCCATCGGCCCGTTTCGCCTGCAGCCGTCCGAGTTCGCCAAGGCATCGGTGCTGCTTGCCACGGCGTCCATTGCCAATGGGTGGCTGTGCGAGCAGCGTATGGAGCTCAAGGAGCTTGTCGTCAGCGGCTGCCTGTTCCTGGGCCTGCCCCTCGTGCTCATCCTGTTCCAGCCCGACAAGGGCAGCACGATGATCATCTGCGCCATGATCTTTGTCGTGGCCTACTACGCAGGGCTCGACCGTAGGCTCGTGCGCAGCTTCCTGATCTTTGTTGTTGCCGTTGGCCTCGTCCTCGCCCTCAAGGACGACTACTCGCGCCAGCGCATCATCACAATGTTCAACCCCGAGGCAGACGAGTGGGACAGTGGCTACCAGCTCACGCGCGGCTTCTACGCGTTTGCGTCGGGCGGCATCAAGGGCGTGGGGCTGGGCATGAGCCGCATGAAGTACAGCTACCTGCCCGAGGCCCACAACGACTTCATCTTTGCCATCGTGGGAGAGGAGCTGGGTCTTCTTGGCACGCTCTTCGTGCTGGCGATGTTTGCCTTCCTTGCCTACCAGGCGTTCGAGATCTCGCGAAACGCGTCTGACAACGAGGGCCGCCTGCTGGCGATTGGCGCCGCCACCCTGCTGCTGGCGCAGCTCTTCCTCAACGTCTTTGGCGTGCTGGGGCTGTTTCCGTTGTCGGGCAAGCCGCTGCCGTTCATCAGCTACGGTGGCTCGTCAATCATGAGCTGCCTTATCTTGGTGGGGCTCATCGTGAACGTATCGATTCACTCCAAGCTGCCCGAGACTGCCTATGACCGCAACCGCGCCCGCATGAGGCTCGCCGACGATCAGGACACGGGCGTGAGCGAGCCGCACACACACCTGCGCGGGGCCTATGCGGCGCGGACGCTGCCCGCTGGTGGCGTCGCCTCGGCCCGTCGCGACGAGGCGACGGTGCGCGAGCGCCCGCGTACCGCGTCGACCCCGCTGGCAAGCGCGAGCGAGGCCCGCAGCTCGCTGCGTGTGGTCGACGGCGGCGGTGGGCGCGAGAGGATCGACCTGGGGCCCGACGCCCGCGACCGCCTGCGCGGCGGCAACGGTGGCCCCACCGTGAGGACGTCTGAGGGTCGCGGTAGTGCGGTGCCCCGCTCGCGCGAGGGCGGGCGCGGGGGCTCGCGCGGCCGCAACCAGAGAAGGAGATAGCCATGACCCGTACGCTCGAGGTTGCCATCGCCGCAGGTGGCACGGCTGGTCACATCAACCCGGCGCTGGCGCTTGCCGAGGAGCTTCGCGACCGCGGCCACCACGTGACGTTCTACGGGCGCCCCTCCAAGCTCGAGGGCACGCTCGTTCCGGCTGCCGGCTTTGAACTGGTGGAGGCCGACGTCACGGGATTTGACCGCTCGAAGCCCTGGACGGCCGTGACGGCGCTGGCCCGCGTGGCGAGCGCCAAGAGGGCGCTGGGCAAGCGCTTCTCGGCCGGCAAGGCGCCTGACGTGGCGATTGGCTTTGGCGCCTATGTCGAGGTCCCGCTGCTGGGCTGGTGCAAGGGGCATGGCGTGCCCTACCTTCTGCACGAGCAGAACTCGGTGCCGGGCCTTGCCAACAAGATGATGGCCGACCACGCGAGGCGCGCCTGCATCTCGGTGCCGGCGGCCGAGAAGGTCTTTGCGCGCGAGGGCGACGCTGCCCACGTGGAGCTCACGGGCAATCCCGTGAGGCGCAGCGTCTTGGCTGGCAGCAGGGCTGCGGGCCGTGCGGCGCTGGGTGTGCCCGAGGATGCGACGATGCTGCTCGTGTTTGGCGGGTCGCTGGGCGCGCGCTCAATCAATGCCGCGATGGGCGCGCTCAAGGAGCGGCTGCTTGCGGTGCCGGGCCTGCACGTGGTGCAGTCGACCGGCAAGGGCGGCTACGAGGAGGCGGCCGAGGCCCTGGCGCTGACCGACGAGGAGGCCAGCCGCTGGCACCTCGAGAGCTACATCGACAACATGGGCGACGTGCTTGCGGCGGCAGACTTGGTTCTGAGCCGCGCCGGCGCGAGCTCGATTGCCGAGATCGCGGCGCTGGGCGTGCCGAGCGTGCTCGTGCCGTACCCGTTCGCCACGGCCGACCATCAGACCACGAACGCGCGCTACCTCACGGATGCGGGTGCGGCCGTGCTGTTCGCCGATGACGCGCTGGGCGAGCCCGCGTTTGGCGACAAGCTGCTCGAGCTTGTGTGCGATGCGGACGAGCGTGGCAAGTTGCGCGCCGCCGCGGCGGGCCTTGCGCAGGATAAGGCGGCCGCCAAGCTTGCCGACGCCGTCGAGCAGGTGGCAGGGGAGTAGGGCTCGCAAGCCGCGAGTTCTTATCGAGTATCGATTGATTCGCGCGAGACGGGTGGCTATCTGCCGCCCGTCTCGCGCTGTTTGCTTGGGCGATGATCATCGGTTTTGGCATTCGACGCGGCTCCTGCACTTAAATCGACGACGTGCGTCCTCGGGGGACGTTGAGCTCCCGGCGCTGCACATTAATCGCTCTCGTGCATCCTGACCGCGCTGGCCGCAATCCTGACGTTGCACCCAATTAGGCTTCGTGTATTCCGCAAGAACGCACGAAGCCGTATTA
>NZ_CEVYAT010000092.1:0-6244 GCF_982402205.1 Parolsenella sp.
CGTAGAGCAGCGCGCCCAGCCCCTCGAGCACGAGCAGCGCGCAGAGCAGCGGCATCGTCACGCGCTGGGCACGGAGCCGCCCGGCGACAACGGAGCCCAGCGTGGCTCCCACGCCAACGATCGCCGTGAGCCACCCCATCCACTCGGCGCCCACCTGCAGCACGTCTCGGTAAAAGAGGCTCTCGAGCGAGTCGAACGCGCCAAAGCCCAGGTTGCCCAAAAAGCCGATGGCGAACAGCATCAGCAGGGCCGGGCTTGCGATGATGGTGCGCGCGCCGCTTGCGAGCTGGGAGAGGAGCGAGGGCGCGACCTGCTCGGCGGGGTCGCGGTTCTCGACCGCACCGTCCGTCTCGGCGGGGTTGCCCTTCTCGGCATGGCACGAGCCTGCGGGCATCGCGCAGGCACAGAGCGCGGCGGCGGGGGCGGTGGCCAGAAGCAGGGAAAAGACGAGCGCGGTCGAGAACGCGTCCGCGACTGCTCCCGCCGCGAGTGGCCCCACGATCACCGCGGCAAACGTGGCCGTGCTGTTGAGCGAGTTCATACGCACGAGCTCGGGCTCGCTGGCCGTGAGATAGCGCGGGTAGGTCTCGACCGCCGTCGAGGCGGCCGCACCGGCAAGGCCCATCACGAGGGCGCAGGACAGCAGGACGAGAAACGACATCGGCAGCGCAAGGGTGAGCGCGGCCGCGGCGAGCGGGGCGAGCGACGACGCGAGGAGCACGGGCTTGGGACCCATGCGGTCGATGAGGGCGCCCGCGAGCGAGTAGCCCACGAGCAGCACCACGTTGAGGGCAAAGACGAGGGCCGACACGCCCGCCGCGCCCAGGCCCAGCGCGTAGGTGGCGCAGCCGATGATTCCCACGAAGTAGACGGACTGGAAGCCCAGCTGGTTAAAGAAACCCGCGGCGACGAGCAGCGCTCGCGATTTGACCATGGAGGCAGTCCTCTCTCTCCATTAATTGTTGGCAGTATAGCGCCGCAGCATTGCGGTGACGTTTCTGACCTGGCGGTCCGCAGGGCTCTTCTTGGTTGCTCGGCCCCGCCCTGCACAAACTGGCCGATTGCTGCAAATGGCCAATCGTGGCAATCCAACGTCCCACACAAACCGGCCGCTTGCTGCAAACGCACGTGGCCGGCAGCTCGACGCCTTACACAAACCGGCCATTTGTCGCAAACGCACGGACACGGTAGTCCACCGCCCTGCACAAAGCGGCCCTTTGCTGCAAACGCACGGGTCCAGGCAGCTCGACGCCTTACACAAAACGCCCCATTGCTGCAAACGCACGGACACGGTAGTCCACCGCCCTGCACAAACCGGTCGTTTGCTGCAAACGCACGCGGCCGGCAGCCTAACGCCTTACCCAAACCGGCCATTTGTCGCAAACGCACGGACACGGTAGTCCACCGCCCTGCACAAACCGGCCGTTTGCCGCAAACGGCCTTTCCCTCGCAAGCGACGCAAGACCACCCTCCCCCACCCCGGCATTCCATCAAACCTTCAAGTTCGGCTATTTTTTCCTTCTCGAAAGTAAATACCGGTTAACTAGTGGTATATATGTTCCAACAAGCGTCACGAGGCGGCGCGACACCAACAGCGCCGTCCAGCACGCAAAACGGACGGCCCCGCGGCGGCGACTCGCCGCGAGGGCGCCCACCAGAAGCGGGCCAGGCGGCACCAAGCGCCCCACCCCGCACACGACGGGTCACGCGGCGCCAACCGCCCGCGTCCCACACGAGAAGGAGATGCACATGAGCGAGATCATCGACGTCTACGGCCGCCAGGTCCTCGACTCCCGCGGCAACCCCACCGTCGAGGTCGAGGTCACCCTCGATGACGGCTCCTTTGGCCGCGCCATCGTTCCGTCCGGTGCGTCCACCGGCGAGTTTGAGGCCGTTGAGCTGCGCGACGGCGACAAGGCCGTCTACGGTGGCAAGGGCACCCTCAAGGCCGTCGACCACGTCAACAACGAGTGCGCCGACGCCGTCCTCGGCATGGACGCCACCGACCAGCGCGACATCGACGCGGCCCTCATCGCCGCCGACGGCACGCCCAACAAGGCCAAGCTCGGCGCCAACGCGATCCTGGGCGTCTCGCTTGCCACCGCCCGTGCCGCGGCCGAGTCCGTGGGCCTGCCCCTCTACCGCTACCTTGGCGGCCCCAACGCACACACCCTCCCCACGCCGATGATGAACATCCTGAACGGCGGCGTGCACGCCGACAACAACGTCGACTTCCAAGAGTTCATGATTATGCCCGTGGGCGCCCCTACCTTTGCCGAGGCCCTGCGCTGGTGCACCGAGGTCTACCACACGCTCAAGGGCGTCCTGTCCGAGAGCGGCCACGCCACGGGCGTGGGCGACGAGGGCGGCTTTGCCCCCAACCTGCAGACCAACGCCGAGCCCTTCGAGTGGATCGAGCGCGCGGTCGAGAAGGCCGGCTTTGTCCCCGGCACCGACTTCATGTACGCCATGGACCCTGCCACCTCGGAGTGCTTCAACAAGCAGACCGGCCTCTACGAGCTCAAGGGCGAGGGCCGCACGCTCTCGTCCGACGAGATGATCGACTACTGGAGCCAGCTCATCGAGCGCTTCCCCATCATCTCGATCGAGGATGGCCTGGCCGAGGAGGATTGGGACGGCTGGACCAACCTCACCCGCGCCATTGGCAACAAAGTGCAGCTCGTGGGCGACGACCTGTTCGTCACGAACAAGACGCGCCTCGAGAAGGGCATCGAACTGGGCGCCGCGAACGCGCTGCTCATGAAGGTGAACCAGATTGGCACCCTCACCGAAAGCCTCGAGGCCATGGCGACCGCCGAGCGCTATGGCTACGCCCAGGTGGTCAGCCACCGCTCCGGCGAGACCGAGGACACCACGATTGCCGACATCGTCGTGGCCACCAACGCCGGCCAAATCAAGACCGGCGCCCCCTGCCGCACCGACCGCGTGGCCAAGTACAACCAGCTCCTCCGCATCGAGGACGAGCTGGGCGACGCCGCCACCTATGCCGGCATGAGCCCGTTTCGCTTCCTTCGCTAGCACGCGCTAGCCGCTCCTTGCGGGCTTGCGCCCGCGGGCGGGGTGCCATCCCTTCGCCATCCCGCCCCAAGCTTGCTTTACCCGATGTTCGCAGGTCCTCTCCCCTGCGAACTAAAGCCCCAGGGCATCGTGTCCCCGCGCGATTGCCCGCGAGCCGCCGGTGTCCCCGCGCCTGCGCTCGCACAGGGCGTGCGTGTCCTGCACACCACGTCCTCTCTCCCAGGCGCCCGCGTGTCCCCGCACGCGGGCGCCGTTTTTGTGCGTCGCACAGAGGCGTGAGGTTGCGCCACCCCGCCACGCGTCCCCACATGCGAACGCCAAGATTGCGCCGCGGCAGCGCGGCGCCAGGATTGGAGGGCCGCCGCGAGGACTCGACCACGCCGAAAGTCACGAACGAGATGCCCCTTTATTGATTTTTCCCATCAATTAGGTAGCCTCACGGGACAATGCCAAGTAGAAGCCTGCGAGAGGCTCTCCTCAACAGGCGTTTTTCAGCCAAAGAAAGCCTGTCCATTCGAGCAGTTCTAGGCAGGTTACCTAATTGATGACATTTTCCGTTCTCGCCAGCAAAACAGACGATGCGCCAGGGACATGCAGGGCCACCCGCGTCGTCCAAACAAAAAAACGCCGCCACCCACAAGGGGCGGCGGCGCTCAAGAAGGCGTGCGAGAAGCACGAACTAGAACATGCCAAGGAAGGTGTGAACAAACAGCGCGGCCACGATGGCACCCACGAATGGGGCCAGACCCGGCACGAGCAGGCCGTACTTCCAGTTGTTGTCGGCCTTGTTCTTGATGGGAAGCACCTGGTAGGCAAAGCGCGGGCCCAGGTCACGCGCTTGGTTCATGGCAAATCCCGTGATACCGCCCATGCCCATGCCAACGGCCCAGACGATGAGGCCCACGCAGATCGCGAGCATCAGCACGTTCTCGCCGGCGCGACTCGCGGCGGCCAGAATCGCGGAGATGAACACGAAGGTACAAAGGGCCTCGCAGAAGAAGTCGCGCGGAAGGTTCTGCAGCCCCTCGGTGGGGTTGGTCGAGAAGATGTTGCGCTGGGCAACCGGGTCAACGACGCCCTCGGACGCGCGGAACTCGTCGGCATACATGAACCAAGCGATGACGGCACCGGCAAAGCCACCAAGCATGTCGGCAACCATGTAGGGAATGCAGCTCGCCCAGGGCACGAGGCCCACGATGCACTGCGCCAGCACCATGGCCGGGTTCATGCAGACGGCGCCGCCAAAGATGAACAGCGCAACCGAGATGCCAAACGACCACGTGGTGATTGCGAACATGTGGCCCGAACCCTGGTACTTGGTGCCCTTGAGCACCGTGTCGCAGTGGACGCCCACGCCAAAGATGATCATGAGTGCGGTGCTGCCAAACTCGCACAGCATGTGATAGAGCAGATCGTTCACGAGCAAAACTCCTTCGTACGTTCCTTCCATTCCTTATGCGCTCGCGCACGCGCGGGGCCGCCCCCGGCCCCGTCGCGCCGCGTTAGTGCTGAGCTACGACGACGCCCAGGCCATCGGGGATGACAGCGACCTTGGCGTCGGCGCCCTTCATCTCAAAGGCAAGCTTCAGAGCCTCGTCAATCGTGTTGACCGGCGTCATGTGCATATCGCGCAGCATCTGGTGGTCGCACAGGTCGCTGACCATGATCACCGGGTGGTGGGCCAGGATGCGGGCAAAGATCTGCGAGGTCCACTGGTCGGGCAGGGTCTCGCTCTTCGGGCGGTCGATGCAGGCGCGCTCAAACGCTGCCGGGTCGTTGTCGGCGATGTTGTGGAAGAAGCCCTCGCCGCCGTGACCGTCTGCGCAGCCCGCGACGTCGATGATGACGCCGCCCTCAGGCAAGGTCGCCTCGGCCGCACACATGCCCTTGACGGCCTGGTAGATGTTCTGGTCGAGCGGGTAGCCGCCATTGGTGGTCACCGCGACGTCGCAGGCCACGGGCTCGACGCCGGCAAGCTTGCGCACGAAGTCGCAGCCGGCCTCGTGGGCCTGGTGGATGTCACCGGCAAACGAGCCGATGACCTCGTGCTTGCCGTTGAGCACGACATTCAGGACAAAGGCCAGGTGCGCCATCTCGGCAGCGGCGAACATGTCCTCGTTCACGTGGTTGTGGGCGAGGTTGCCGGCGCGGGAGTGCGAATCGTTCACGAACTGGCCGTTGTGGTTGTACATGATGGTCTTGTAGGAGGCGATGCCCGGCAGCACGGACTTGCGGCTGCCCGAGAAGCCCGCGAAGAAGTGCGGCTCGATGAAGCCCTCGGCCAGCAGCAGGTCGGCGTGGGCGGCCACCTTGTTGATGATGCACTCGCCGCCGGAGGGCAGGGTGCCAATCTTCTCCATCATCGAGTCGTCGGTCGCCACGTGCATGACGATCTCCTCGTTGGCCACGATGTCCTCGCCGTACTTGTTGACGAGTTCCTCGTGGGTCGAGGGACGGTGCATGCCGGTGGCCACGAGGATGCGAACGCGGGCGTCGGGCGCGGCGGCGTGGATGCGGCGCAGCAGGATCGGCATGGTCACGCGCGACGGCACGGGGCGCGTGTGGTCGGAGCTGATGATGACGATGTCATGCTTGCCGGCGCACAGCTCCTCGAGCTTGGGCGAGCCATAGGGGTGGTCAAGCGACTCCTCGACGAGCTGGGCGGGGGCAGCGGCGGCCTTGAACTCGTTCTGGTGGCCCTCGAGCAGGCCTGCGAAGTTCTTGTCCTCAAGCTTGATGGTCATGGTCTTGTGGTCGTACGGCAGTTGGGTCTCGAACATGGTCCGACATCCTCTTTCGGTCCCTGTTCCGCTCGCACGCGCCGTCGGATGTGCCGACAGCAGGCACGAACGGAGTCCAATAATACCTAGCCGAACACCTTACACCGATATTTCTCTACCGTTCGCAACAATTTAGTCGATATTTAAGCTCAATACCGTTAACAGAATTGCCATTTTCCTCCACATTCCTTGAGCGTGCTTAAAGGGCCTTTCGTGGCCGAGAAGAGCGCCCATGCTCCCCCACCCTCGCGGCACAAAAATGCCCCGGCCGCCACGGGGGCAGCCGGGGCACGCAACCGTGCTCAGCGAGCTATGAGTCGCAGCAAACTAGGCGTTCAGGGCGGCGTTCACGGCAACGGCGCAGGCGACAGTGGCACCGACCATGGGGTTGTTGCCCATGCCGATGAGACCCATCATGTCGACGT
>NZ_CEVYAT010000093.1:0-6228 GCF_982402205.1 Parolsenella sp.
GGCCAGCACCACACGGTGAGGCCCTCGGTGCCCTCGAGGTCGGGCGCGGCCACGCCCCAGTCGATGTTGCCGGTGATGCGGAACGGCAGCAGGCACTTGCCGGTGCGGAAGCGCACGTGCGCACCCTCGAGCACCTCGCGCGCCTCGTCGCGAGCCTCCCAGTTGGCGAACTCGACCGAGAAGGACGCCTGGTTGCCCTGCGCCTCGTGCACGGTGTGCTTAGGCAGCTTCTCGGCCACGGCGTCGAAGTCTGCGCGCAGTTCGTTCTTGATGTAGATGACCGGCGCCACGAGGCTCTCGCGCACCGTCTTGGTCACGATGGAGCGCACCTGCGGGTCGGCGTCCCACTCGTCCATGAGCGCATCGAGCGCGTCGCGGAAGGCGGGCAGGTCAAAGTACCAGTTGTCGCACGGGCGCAGCTCGGGCTTGGTGCCAGTGAGCTGCGACACGGGGTTGATGAGCTCCTCGGGGTCGAACTGGTGACCCAGGTCGCACTCGTCTGCATAGGCCTTCTCGGACTTGCAGCCGCGCACGGGGCAGCGGCCAATGACCTGGCGGCCGTTGAGGAACGTCTTGGCCTCGGTGTCATAGAACTGCAGCGTGGAGCGCTTCTTGAGGACGCCCGCCTCGTACAGGCGGCGGATCCACTCGTCGGAGAGCTTGGCATGGAAGGGCGCGGCCGGCTCCAGGCCCGAGCCGGAGAAGATGTCGAGAGAGATCTCGTAGGCGTCGAGCGCCGCCTTCTGGTTGTCGTGGTGGCCACGCACGTAGTCAGTGATGGTGCCGGTAAACTCGCCGGCCTCGGTGAGTTTGCGGTAGCCCTCCATGATGGGCGAGCCATAGCAGTCCGTTCCCGAGACGAACAGGACGTTCTCCTCGCCGATGCGGTCGCGCAGGAAGCGGGCGAAGAAGTCCGCCGGAACGAACACGCCGCCAATGTGGCCAAAGTGCAGGTCCTTGTTGCCGTAGGGCATGCCGGCCGTGACGACGGCGCGCGCCGGGAAGCTGGGACGCGAGGAAGCGGAAGCGTCAGTTGCCATGTGAGCCTCTCTGTTGAGCTAGATAACCTGTTTATTCTAGCGCAGCCACGCAGGCCGAGAAGCGCGCGGCAGTACCCGGACGCGTCCGAGAGGCACGGGCACGCCCTCGCGCTAGAGGCGGGTTGCAGACGCGGCGGGCGCCGGGGCGGCCGAGAAGCGCACGGCAGGTGCCCTACTCCCCCAGGGTCGAGACGAGCGACTCGGCCGGGAAGCGCACGCAGATGGTGGTGCCGCGCCCCTCCTCAGAGTCGAGAGTGAGCTCTGCGCCGTGCAGCATCGCGGCGTGCTTCACGATGGCCAGGCCCAGGCCCGTGCCGCCGGTGCCCCGCGAGCGGCTCGCGTCGACGCGGTAGAAGCGCTCGAACACCTTACCCTGCTGGGCCGCCGGGATGCCGCGGCCGGAGTCTGCCACCACGACCACGGGCCGGCCGTCCTCGATGCGCGCCGAGACGTCGACGAAGCCGCCCTCGCGGTTGTACCGGATCGCGTTGTCGCACAGGTTGTAGACGAGCTCGTCGAGCAGGTGCGGCATGCCACGCACCACGCAGCTCTCCCCCATCGCGGTAATCTCCACGCCCGCGGCCTCGGCGGCGGGCGCGAGGCGGCGCGCCACCTCGCTCACCGTGCGGCCCAAATCGACCGGCTCGACCGAGCCCAGCAGGCTCTGGTCGCCGCTTCGCTCGGACTCGTCGAGCTTAGAGAGGGTGAGGATGTCGTTCACGAGCTCGGTCATGTGGTGGGCCTCGTCGTAGATGCGCCCGGCGAACTCGGGCACGTCCTCGGGACGGGCGATGCCGTCGCGGATGAGCTCGGCCGCGCCCTGGATCGAGGAGAGCGGCGTCTTGAGCTCGTGGGTCACGTTGGAGGTGAACTCGCGGCGCATGAGGTCGGACCCGCGCAGCTCCTCCACCTGGTCGGAGATGCGCTCGATGAGCGGCTCGAGCTCGACGTAGCTCGAGTGCGGCTCGGGGTCTGCCGGGTCGATTGCGTCGATGGGCGCCACGAGGCGGTCTGCCACGAGGCGCGAGGCCGCCCAGCACAGCAGCACCACGGCCGCGACCACGGTGCAGACGAGCAGCATGTCATGCTTGATGGCCGTCATGGCGCCGTCGCGGTCGACGGCGAGGCGCACGACGTTTCCGTTGGAGAGGCGCACAGCGCGATAGATCGACACGTATCCGCTCGTCTCGGAGTCGCGCTCGGCCGCGCCCGCGCCGGTCTGCAGGGCCTGGGCGATCTCGGGGCGATCGGCGTGGTTGGGCATCTCGGCCACGTTGTTCTGGTTGTCATAGAGCACGTTGCCGTCTGAGGACACGAGCGTCACGCGCACGTCCTGCGAGGCAAACGAGGTGAGGCGCATGACGTCCGCGTCGCTGCCCGACAGCGCCGAGCGCACGATGCGGCACTCGCTCTCGAGCATCTTGCCGGCGTCGTCGACGCTTGCGCTCTGGTAGATGAGCGAGGAGCACACAAGCACGGCCACCGCGGCGATGGCGGAGAGCACCGCCAGGGCCACGAAGAAGCGCCGGGCAAGCGAGGGCGGCCGGCGCGCGCGGGCGTCCTTGGTGGGGGTGGTGTCCGTCGTGGCCATATCGCTCATGGCTAGCCTCTCAGTCTGTAGCCGACGCCCCTCACCGTCTCGATGAGGTCGGCATGCTCGCCCAGCTTCTGTCGCAGCGTCTGGACGTGGACGTCGACCGTGCGGCTACCGCCGTCGAAGTCCCAGCCCCACACGCGCTGCAGCAGCGTCTCGCGGTTGAAGACGACCCCCGGAGACCTCATAAGGAAGGATAGCAGCTCGAACTCGCGCACGGTGAGGCTCATGGGTTCGCCCGCGCACGAGACCTCGTGGCGCGAGTCGGACAGGCGCAGCGGCCCCACCTCGACCACGTCGGAGGCCGCGGGCGCGTCCGCGGGCCCCTGCTGCGAGCGGCGCAGCAGGGCCCTCACGCGACTCACCATCTCCATCATGCCAAAGGGCTTGGCGAGGTAGTCGTCGGCGCCGCCGTCGAGGGCGGTCACCGTGTCGAGCTCGGAGTCGCGGGCCGTGAGCATCATCACGGGCACGTGCGCGAGGCCGGGCGTCTGGCGGATGCGGTGCAGGATGGACAGGCCGTCCGTGTCGGGGAGCATGATGTCGAGCAGCACCGCGTCGGGCACGCGCTCGGCGCAGGCGCGGCGAAAGGCCGCGTCGTCCGCCAGGCCCTTGGCCTCGATGCCGGCCTGCGCCAGCGCATAGACCACAAGCTCACGAATGTTCTTCTCGTCCTCGACGTAGTAGATCACAGGGGCGCCCCCCATCCCGTTGGCCTCCACCTCGGGACTACGCCTCCTCGGAGCCGGACGGCGCATCCCCATAGGAAAGGATACGCTCGCCGCTCACGCGGAAGAACGTCCAATCGGCGACGCGCTGCGCCTTGTCGCCGATGCGCTCGAAGTACTTGGCCACCATGAGCAGCTCGGGCAGGCTCGCCGCGGTGCCCTGACCGCCTTTGATGAGGTCGACGACCTCCTGCTCGCAGGCCGTGTAGAGGCGGTCGAGCTCGTCGTCGGCGTCGATGACGGCGCGGGCCTGGACGGTGTCGGAGCCCACGAAGGCCGCCACCGCGCCCTCGACCATCGCGGCGGCGCGGTCGGCCATGGCCTGGAAGTTGCCGCCCAGCTCGGTGGGGGCGTCGGCGGGCATCTCGGAGTAGATGAACGCGACGTCGCGGGTCATCGAGTCAATCTGGGCGAGGTCGGAGACGATGCGGAACGTCGCCGAGACGAAGCGCAGGTCCTCGCCCACGAGGGGCTGCTGGAGCAGCATCGTGTCGAGGCAGATGCCCTCAATCTGGGTGCGCAGACGCTCGGCGGCCTTGCGGCCCTCGATGATGCCGGCGTCGGCACCGGCGTCGCCCGTGGCGGCGAGGCCCGCCGCGCGGACGTCTGCCGCGGACTTCTCGCCAAAGCGCATGATCAGCGCCTCCATGTCCTTGAGCTGCTTGAGAAACTCGGTGCGGGTAGCCATTAGCTGAACCTTCCTGAGAGGTATTCCTGCGTGCGGGTCTGCTGGGGGTTCGAGAACAGGTCGCGGGTGCGGCCGGCCTCGACGAGCTCTCCCAGGTAGAAGAAGGCGGTCTTGTCGGCCACGCGGGTGGCCTGCTGCATGTTGTGCGTCACGACGACCACCGTGTGCTGCTTGGCGAGCTTGAGCATGAGCTCCTCGACCACGAGGGTCGAGATGGGGTCGAGGGCGCTCGTGGGCTCGTCCATGAGCAGCACGTCGGGACTCGTGGCAAGCGCTCGGGCGATGCACAGGCGCTGCTGCTGGCCGCCCGACAGCCCCAGGCCGCTGTGGTCGAGCTTGTCCTTGACCTCGTCCCAGAGAGCCGCCTCGGTAAGGCAGCGCTCCACGAGCTCGTCGGCCTCGGCGCGGCCCAGCTTGCGCATGCGCGACGGGCCGTAGAGCACGTTGTCGCGGATGCTCATCGGGAACGGGTTGGGGTGCTGGAAGACCATGCCCACGTGCACGCGCAGGGCGTTCGCGTCCATCTCGAAGACGTCGCGACCGCAGAACTCGACGGTGCCGTTGGTGTGCACGCCCTCGACGAAGTCGCACATGCGGTTGAACGTGCGCAGAAGCGTCGACTTGCCGCAGCCCGACGGGCCGATGAATGCGCAGCAGCGCTTCTCGGGAATCTCGAGGGAGATGCCCTTGAGGGCCTGGAAATCCCCGTACCAGAGGTTGAAGTCGCGCACGCTGATGGCGCTCGCGACGCCCTCGATCTCGCGGCCGGTCCTCGTTTCGAACTCCTTAGCCATCCGTATCAGCCAAACCTTCCGCTCAGGTAGTCGGCGAGACGCTGGTCCCTAGGCGCCATGAAGACCTGCTTCGTGGGGCCGCACTCGACCATGTCTCCCATGTAGAAGAACGCCGTGCGGTCTGAGACGCGCGTGGCCTGCTCCATGTTGTGCGTCACGATCGCCACGCAGATGCCCGCGTCGGCGATGGCGCGAATCGTTTGCTCGACCGTGAAGGTCGAGATGGGGTCGAGCGCCGAGCACGGCTCGTCGAACAGCACCACGTCGGGCTGCATCGCCAGGGTGCGCGCGATGCACAGGCGCTGCTGCTGGCCGCCGGAAAGGCCCAGGCCGCTGCGGTCGAGCTTGTCCTTGACCTCGTCCCACAGGGCCGCCTGACGCAGGCTCCTCTCGACCAGCTCGTCTGCGGCCTCCCTGCTCGCGATGCGACCATGGCGGCGCGGGGCGAAGAGAATGTTCTCGCGAATCGACTTGCGAAAGGGCGTGGGCTGCTGGAACACCATGCCGATGGAGCAACGCAGCTCGTAGAGGTTCTCCTGGCGCGTGTTGACGTCGCGGCCGTGGTAGTAGATGCGGCCGCCCACGTCGCAGCGGGCGATCTCGCGGTTCATGAGGTTGAGGCAGCGCAGGAAGGTCGACTTGCCACAGCCCGACGGGCCGATGAGGGCCGTGACGGTGCCGGCATCGAAGGCGAGACTCGTGGGGTGCAGGGCCTCGTGGGTGTGGTCGTAGCGCACCGTGACGTCCTGCGTGGCGAGCAGGTGCTCGTCGGAACTGGGGGCGCAGGCGGCGGCCGCCTGGGCAGCGATGATCCTGTCGGCCAGCTCCTCGTTTACGGTCTGGGTCATTCGCTCGTCAGCCTCCTCGAGAGCGCCTTGCCGGCCACGCGGGCAAGCACGTTGAACAGCAACACGCAGATGATGAGCACCGCGGCGGTGCCCCAGACGATCTCGTCGTTGCCGGGGGTGGGCTCCATCTTGAGCTTCCAGATGTGTACGGCGAGCGTCTCGGCGGGGCGGAAGATGTTCCATGGGCTGCGCGGGCTCGTGATGGCGGCGGCGAAGTTGATGCGCGCGGCGGCCGAGCCCGAGGTGAAGATCAGGGCGGCAGCCTCGCCGAACACGCGGCCGGCCGAGATGACCACGCCGGTCATGATCGCGGGCATGGCGGCCGGGAGCAGCACGTTGACGGTGGTCTCCCAGCGGGTGAGGCCCATGGCCAGGGCGGCGTCGCGCTGCGACTGGGGAACGTCGGCCAGCGCCTGCTGGATGACACGCACCAGGATGGGGATGTTGAACATCGTGAGGGCGAGGGCGCCGGCGATGATCGAGATGCCCCAGCCCAGCACCACGACGAAGAACAGGCTGCCGAACATGCCCACGAC